>JBAUIP010000025.1:0-9571 GCA_049683055.1 Pricia sp. | reverse complement strand
GGACGAAATTGGTTTATTCAACGAAGGGCCTTCTGAGGCCTTAGCCTCCTCGTTCGACATCGCATCCTCATTCAAAATTGCATCCTTGTTCGAAATCGTATCCTCGTTCGCCACGGAATCCAAATTCCCGGCAGCGTCCGAATCGCCACCAGCTTGATTTTTCTGACCGCCACAAGTCGAGAGAATAAGCATCAGAAAAAGCACCGCTAACTTCATCGGTCGTAGACTTTATCAAAACGGCTTTTGTAAGCCTTTTCGTAGAGCTTTTCGTACAAGGGGACAATCTTTTCTATGTCGAAACGCTGGGCGGAGACTACTGCGTTTTCCTTGAATTTCTGCAAAGTAGCATCATCCTCCAAAATCCGCAGCGCGTTTTCTGCCATTTCGTCCACATTGCCGACATCGCTTAGAAATCCGGATACACCTTGCTCGTTGACCTCGGGAATACCGCCGGTGTTGCTCGAAATCACAGGCACTTTGTTAATCATCGCCTCCAAGGCTGCCAATCCGAAACTTTCGGATTTTGATGGCAACAGAAACAAATCGCTGAAACAAAGTATCCTGTCTATTTCATTGCTGTTACCGAGAAAAATGACCTTGTCGGATATCCCCAGCTTCCTACAGAGACGCTCTGCCTTTTCCTTCTCCGGCCCCTCGCCTACCATCACCAGTTTTGCGGGAATTTTCTGCTGTATCCTATCAAAAATCTTGATGACATCGGGAATCCGCTTGACCTTCCTGAAATTACTGATATGGGTCACGATGCGCTCATGATCATCCGCCATCAGCGAACGCTGGCAGTCGGTAAAAGACTCGGCATATTTGCTTCCATCTATAAAATTGGGTACGACCTCGATATCACGATGGATGTCGAAGACCTCCAAGGTACGCCGCTTCAAATCTTCCGATACGGAGGTCACCACATCGGAGTGGTTGATACTAAAGGTCACCGCCGGTTTGTAAAAGGGATGGCTGCCCACCAAGGTGATATCCGTACCGTGCAGGGTCGTGATCATGGGAATGTAAATATCATCTTCTTCCAACATTTTCTTGGCCATGTATCCCGCGTAAGCATGGGGAATCGCGTAGTGAACATGCAGCAAATCGATGTTGTGCAACCGGATGGTATTGACCAGTTTACTGGAAAGGGCCAGCTCGTACGGCTGATAGTGGAACAGGGGATACTCGGGAACGTTGACCTCGTGAAAATGAATGCGCTCGCTCAAAAGCTCCAACCGCACCGGTTGCTTATAGGTGACAAAATGGACCTCGTGGCCCCTTCCGGCCAAGGCAATCCCCAGTTCGGTGGCCACCACGCCACTGCCCCCAAAGGTCGGGTAACATACAATCGCTATCTTCATTCCTCAAATTTAATGAAAACCCTAAAGTTTGTCGGAATGCGGCCGTTTTTATTTCTGGGGACGGAGTTAAGGTTTCGTTAACCTCAATTCACGATTGCCTCGTAAATCTTCTCCTGAATCCGCGTCCGTAAACCGGATTTGATCAAAAGGGTATTGGATGCCGAAGGATAGGTGCGGTTGGATAAAAACACATAAACAAGCTCTTCCTCCGGATCGGCCCAAGTATAGGTGCCGGTAAAACCGCTGTGGCCAAAGCTCTTATGGGATACACAGCCGCAGGTAGGCCCGCGACCTTCGATTTGGGGCTTGTCGAAACCGACCCCACGCCGTACGTTGTTCTTGCAGAAATAGCAGGTATTGAATTTTTTGATGGTACGGGAATCGAGAAATCGGTGCCCGCCATAGTAGCCTTCCTGTAGGTACATCTGCATGATCTTTGCCACATCGCCGGCGTTGCTGAAAAGTCCCGCATGGCCTCCTACCCCGCCCTGCATCGCCGCGCCCATGTCATGAACGTAGCCCTGCACCCGCTGGTAGCGGTAATAATTATCCTCTTCGGAGGGGATGATTCGATTCAAGGGGAATTTCTCGAGGGGATTGTACCCCGTATTGAACGCCCCGATGGGAGCGTACAGAAATTCGTCGGCCAAATGGTCTAGCGGCCGTTTTTTCTTGGCCTCGATGTATTCCTTCATCACATAATAGGCCACATCGCTGTACCGATAGCGGTTCGATTTCAGGTCCTGACGGGCAATGCGGTCGTAAATGGAATCCTTATAGGCATCGGTCAGGTACAGTTTGTCGGTCACCTTGGTATGGAACCCGTCCATCGGGGCCTCACGGTAGAATTCCTCCGATGGCTTTCGGTCATCGTTCAGGGTGTCAACGTAAAAAGCGATCCAAGCCGGAAGCCGTCCGTAATGGGACAAGGCCTTGAGAACCGTTACGTTCTTGATTTCGGTATCGGCATATTCGGGCAACAGTTCCTGAAAGGTATCGTCGAGGGCGATATCGCCTTCCTCTTCCATTTCCATCAATACCGGAAGTGTACCCAGAATCTTGGTAACAGATGCCAAATCGTAGAGGTGGTGGGTCGTAACGCTGTCTTCGGAATCGTAGGTCGGTTTGCCGAAACCTTTGTTGTAAACTACTTTGCCTCGACGCGCAATCAGTACCTGCGCACCCGGATACATTAGGGAATCGAGACCGTGCTGCACCAAAGTATCGACCTGCGCCAGTTTTCGGCGGTCCAGCCCGACCCGTTCGGGATAGCTGTAGCCCAAGCGTAAAAGGGATTTCAACTTGAGCTGCCGGTTGACCGGAAACTCCGGATGAGCCGTTACGGGCAATCGACCTTGTGCGGGAATGGCCCCGAAAATCAGTTCCGCCGCTTTTTTTTGGGCCAGCTCGCTGTTCTGGTAGGCCATCACGACCCCGTCGATTTTTTCAAAGGATGGAACATCGAGCAGGGCGTAAGGCTTTGCGAACACGGAAAGTATCATGTTCGAACTGCGTTCGGACGCAATGTCCCTTAGCCAATCCAATTCTTTTTCGGAAAATTGATAGGCCTTCCAAGGGCTCTCGTTGCTCTTATGGAAGCCGACGATAACCAGATTGTAGTCCTCCAATTTCTTCTTCAGGGTACCGATGTCCTTTCCGTTGACCTGGGTGACCTTGGCGTATTGGTTCATGGCCTCGACAAAGGGGTCGCTATCGGCATCGCCCAGTTTCACGTAGGCGATTTTTTTCTGCTCCAGGTTCTTGACGCCCATCAGGTAAAAATCATTTTTGACGACGGTCAGCGCATGCTCGATGGCATCTTCGTAGACCAGGTCGTCCTTACGGCTATTCAGGTCTTCATAAAGATTGTCGAGTTCGACTGGGGCGTAGCGGTTTAGACCTACCTTGTATTTGGCCATCAGGATGTTCTTAACGGATGCGGAAAGGCGTTCCTCGGATATTTTACCCTTTTCGAAGGCTTTTGTCAGTTTTTCCTTGGCCTTTTGTACGTCGGATGGCATTAATAGGATGTCGTTTCCGGCCATAAAAGCGGCCAGCTCGGCATCGCCGTTCTTGCCATGTTCGGTCACGCCTTTCATGTTGAGCGCGTCGGTAAACACCAGCCCTTTAAAGCCCATTTCATCTTTAAGGAGGCCGGATATGATCTGCTCGGAAAGGGAGGAAGGAAGCTCCTTTTTGATTTCGAGCGCCGGTACCTCGAGGTGGCCGACCATGACGCTGCTAAGTCCGTTTTCAATAAGTTTTCGGTAGGGATACAGTTCCAAGCTGTCCAACCGCTCCCGGCTGAAATTGATCATGGGAAGGGCGTGGTGGGAGTCCGTTTCCGTGTCGCCGTGACCGGGGAAATGCTTCCCACTGGACAGCACGCCGGCACTTTCCATTCCTTTCATAAAAGCGATTCCTTTATTGGCCACGTTCTCACGATCCTCGCCGAAAGAGCGATTGCCGATGATGGGATTATTGGGATTCGTGTTGATATCGATGTCAGGGGCAAAGTTGATGTGTACCCCCAGCCGTTTGGCGTGTTCCCCAATTCGGCGGCCGACATCCTGTACGACTGTATTGTCCGTAATCGCTCCCAGGGTCATGTTCCACGGAAAGGCGTAGGTACTGTCAAGACGCATGGAAAGGCCCCATTCCGCATCCATCCCAACCAAAAGGGGGAGTTTCGAGACGGCTTGATATCGATTGTTCAACCGAGCTTGGCGCACCGGACCCCCGGTGGAAAAAATGACCCCGCCGATATGCTCTTCCTTGATAAGGGCTTCTACCTTGTCCGTTGCGGCCTTGTCTTGGTCGGAGGCGACCATGACCATGAAAAGCTGCCCTAGTTTTTCATCGAGAGTCATCGACTCGTAGCGGCTATCGACCCACTTTTGCTGGTCGACACTGTCTCGGGTCACTAAGGGATTTTCTTGCGCCGAAGCGAAGGAAAAAGTCAATAAAAAGAGGATGAAAATTCTGTAAAACGGCATAGTGTTGGAATGGTCTATGGGAATAACAAGAAATAGGCCAAATTATTGCATTTCGTCGGATTTTTGATGGGCCGGCGTACAACTCATTTCATGGTTTGTATTTGTCACCTAATGCTAGAAGCTTGAACATTTGGCATTTGGATAACAAAACGGTCCAAAGTTCGGTGGTGAATTGAAATCGCGATTTCCTTGGTCGAACGACGATTGCTATTTCATAAATCTGGCATGCCAACTTTCCGAAGCCGGAACTTCCCAATGCTCTTCGTACTCCTGTTTATTGTTGACCAGATTGTTGAACACGATGGTATTCTTGGACACCGCTTTCTGTTTCGCCATTTTTTTGAAATCCGTAAGCGATTTATAGGCGATATACTCCCCCTGTTTGTAGGAAACGTTCATTTTATCGAGCAGGTTCACCCCGTATTTCTGCTCCAGATGCTGGATGAACCGGACGGAAGCGTCAATGGAACATCCCGAGGCGGAAGCTTGGGATTGGTCGAGGCCGATGATAATAAAGCGTTTGTAGCGAATTTCGTATCCGGCTTGCAATTGGCTTCCGTGGGCCGTCCATTCCTTAAGAAAGGCATCGAGTTCGCTGCCGATTTCTTCCAGTTCTTCGGGAGTAAAACTCCGGTCGGCCTGATAGATCCAGATACGGGAGGTTTCGGGTAAAGTGTTGAAATCTGTTAGCATTTATGGATTGATTCTTAAAGTTTTTGCTCCGCAGCCATTCTTTGACATTTTCATAGGTCCTCCGCCTCCGCAATAAGCTCGGCCACGTCCATGACCGCGATTGATGCTTCCTTTTCTTTGTTCTTAACGCCGTCGGTCATCATGGTATTGCAGAAGGGACAGGCGGCGGCAATGATTTCCGCTTGGGTCTCGACGGCTTGTTCGGTGCGGGCGATGTTGACATCCTTATCCCCTTCTTCGGGTTCCTTGAACATTTGGGCGCCCCCGGCCCCACAGCAGAGTCCCCTTTGCTTGCAGCTTTTCATTTCGACCAGCTCGGCATCCAGTTTTCGGATGAGTTCCCTCGGGGCCTCGAACACTTGGTTGGCGCGGCCAAGATAGCAAGGGTCGTGATAGGTGATGCGCTTTCCCTTGAACTTTCCGCCTTCCAATGAAATCTTTCCTTCTTCCAACAACTGCCGCAAAAACTGGGTGTGATGTACCACTTCATAATTGCCGCCCAAGCCGGGATATTCGTTCTTTATGGTGTTGAAGCAATGGGGACAGGCGGTCACTATTTTTCCGATCTCGTAGCCGTTCATCACCTCGATGTTGGTCATGGCCTGCATCTGAAACAGGAATTCATTGCCGGCCCGTTTGGCCGGATCGCCGGTACAGCTTTCCTCGGTACCCAGAACGGCAAAGGATACCCCAGCCTTGTTCAGGATTTGCACGAAGGCCTTGGTTATCTTTTTGGCCCGGTCGTCAAAACTGCCCGCGCAGCCTACCCAAAAAAGCACTTCGGGCTTCTTGCCGGATGCGGACATCTCTGCCATGGTCGGGACTTTCAGTTTTTGCTCGCTCAAAATTTTAGTTTTTAAATACCCGTTACTCCTCCGCCCAGTTCAATCGGTCCATTTGGTTGAAAGGCCATGGGGCACCGTTGTTCTCCAAATTCCCCATCATATTATTAAGGTCACTCGGCGCGGCGGACTTTTCCATGACAAGATATTGGCGCATGTCCATTATAATCGACAAGGGATTGATACTTACGGGACAGGCCTCGACACAGGCATTACAGGTGGTACAGGCCCAAAGTTCTTCCCGCAGAATATAATCGTCGAGCAATTGTTTGCCGTCATCCACGAACTTGCCCTTGTTGGCCTCTATATTTTTACCGACCTCCTCAAGGCGGTCGCGGGTGTCCATCATAATTTTTCGTGGGGACAGTTTTTTGCCGGTCTGGCTGGCGGGGCACTCGTCGGTACAGCGACCGCATTCCGTACAGGTGTAGGCGCTCAGCAATTGCACCCAACTCAGGTCCATCACATCGGAGGCGCCAAATTTATCCGGTTCGGCGGGGGCTCCGGCACCTCCCGAGTCATCGGCATCTCCGGAAGCATTCGTATCTCCCGCAGGTGGTGCGGCGAACGGATCGGCCGAGGGATCCATCATCAATTGGACTTCCTGGGTGACGGAATCCAGATTCCGGAACTGGCCCTGGGGCTTGACCCTTCCAAAATAGGTGTTCGGAAAAGCCAGCAAAATATGTAGGTGCTTGGAGTAGTACAGGTAGTTCAAAAAGAACAGGATTCCCGCGATGTGCAGCCACCAAGCGGTACGTTCGACCATAATCAGATTGGCAATGGACATTCCTTCAAAGAGTGGCGCGAGATATTGGCTTACGGGAAAGGCACCGGCCTTGGTATAGTGGGCAGCATCCATCTGCTGCAATTGGTAATCCGCTCCGTTCATGGTCAGGAACAAGACCATCAAGATGAGTTCGATGTACAGGATCCAGTTGGCATCGGTCTTGGGCCATCCCTTTAATTCCCGTTGTAAAAAGCGTTTTACGATAATTAGGTTCCGTCGAATCCAAAAAAGTACCACGGCCACAATGACCAAAAGGGCCAAAATTTCAAAGGACGCGATGAGCACATCGTACACCGAACCGAGGGGTGCAAAAATGCGGTGGGTGCCAACAATGCCGTCGATAACAATCTCGAGCACCTCGATATTAATAATGATAAAGCCAAGATACACGATGACATGAAGAACACCGGCAATCGGCCGTACCACCATTTTGGTCTGTCCCAAAGCAATTTTGGCCATATTCTTCCAACGTTGGGAAGTATTGTCGGACACGTCGACGTCACGACCCAATAAAACGTTCCGTCGAAGCCGTTTTACGTTCCGGGCGAAATATCCGACGCCGGCCGCGAGCAAAATGATAAAGAGGATGTTAGGAAGGTATTCCATCTAATGTCTGTTGCGCGTACTAATTTAATTCATGCAAATTCGGACAAAAAATTATAACGGCGAACTGATTTTCAACCGAGATACTGAAGGTGCCGAATATAAGCTCGCTGGTTATGCCTGCCCGACCTTTCTTGAAGCTTCTCAAATACCTAGGGATTCTACTCCCAAGTTGCGTATGAAATCTCAACACTCGAAAGCGGATACTAAATTACCTATGAATTGCAACGACTCGAAGAGCTTTTTAATTCTCCTGCTCCGGCCCAATCATCTTAGGCGGCGCCGCAGGGTCCTCTTCCGGCAGTTCATATTCTTTCTGCTTTTTTCCGAAAACCGAAACGTTGACATAACGCTTCGGGTTCAACCGCAGGTCCTGCAAAAGTAGGTCCAGCTCACGGGAGGCACTATTGAGATTGTTGTACAGTTTTTCGTCGTTCATCAGCTTGCCCAGCGTACCATCGCCACTGTCCATTTGCGCCACCAGGTTATCGAGGCTGGATACGGCAGATTCCAGTTTGGCAAAGGTGCGGTTCAATCCCGCATTGTTCAAGCTGTCGGAGAGTTTCGCGAAATTGGAGGTCAAGGCCTCAAAATTGGTGAGGGACTTGCTTAATTTTTCCTCGTTGCCGTTCAGTATCCGGTTGAGGGCATCGGCACTTTTTTGGAAGCTGGCCACGGTGCGGTTCAGCCCGCCCAAGGTTTCCCTCAAATCTTTTTTAGCGGTGGGGTCCAAGACCTCGTTTACGTTGACCAAAAGAGAATCGGCGTTGGTCACGGCATCTTCGACCTTGCGTTGCAAGGGTGTCAATTGGGTCTGCAGCAGTTGGGTCAGACCGGGCTGTATTTCGCTGGGTAACGTGTCGCCGGACTTGGCGGTAGCGGCCCCATCGAAAACCGGTTTGATCTGTATGCCCTTTCCCCCGATAATTCCCGTATCATAGAGCTCGGCGGGACTGTTCTTCGAAAAGCCGAAATCGTTCTTGACCGTAAAGCTAACGGCCAGGGCACCTCCGCGATCCTTGAATTTGATACCGTTCACGTTGCCCACCACGAGGCCATTGATGGTCACCGGTGTACCTACCTGTAGGCCGCCCACGTCTTCGTAGACCGCATAGAGCATTCGGCCATCTTCGAACAGCGGTGATGATTTCAGATAGCTAAAGCCTAAAACGAACAATAGAATGCCGCCTACGACGATAATGCCTGTCTTGATTTCCCTGGATAGTTTCAATCGGATAGGTTTAGAATTCTCTGTAAAATTAGAAATAATTTATGGAAAGGGATGATATTTTTGTCGAGCGCCCCAATTACTGCTTTGAAAGAAATTTTTTACTTTCCTTAAAGGTTATCCGTTCACCATCGCGATAGACTACGATAAACGAAGAAGGATACCCCTTGATATCGGCGTTGGATTTCAGCATCTCGGCCTCCCGCAATGACGAGGTACTACCATATACATAACGATACAGATTGTTGAATGGCTCCTTGACCACCCGGTTCAGACCGTTAAAGGATGCCGGGCGCAGCGGAAGGTCTTTGGCGCTGGCCATAATCTGTACTTTATACATGATGCGGGGAGCATCGTAGGATGGTGCTCCGGCCGTCTCACTTGATCTAGCGGTGTTCTGCTTTTGATTTTCAGGATTTTCGTTTGCGTTGTTCGATTTTGTAGGATTTCCCTTTTCTTCCACTGGTTGGGGACGCGCGGATACCACCACTTCCCCGGGTTCCTGAACCGCTTCGGAATCGGTCGTTCTTTTTGATTGGTTCCGGGCCTCGTCGATAATCTGGGCAGTCTCCTTGGAGGAAGCCGTACCGGCATCTCTTTCCGTTTCCGTCTTCTCGGCCTGTTTCCTTTCGCGTCGGGTCTGTCTGCGCTCTTCCCGTGCCGCTTTCGAGGCATCCGTCCCATCCGGAGCATTCATAGATCTCGCTGCATCCGCAGCACCTGAGGCATCCGCGATATCGGAATTATCCTTGGCATCGGAAGCATCTCCTTGGTTGGCACGGTCGGGATCGGGAGCTTCCGCCATGGCCACGGGATCAAAATCGGCCATATTCGCCATCGCACTTTCCTTATAAGTCAAAATGGCCTTCCCGATGGCTTCCCCCATCTGTGATTGCCCTTTTTTGGAGTCCAGGTAGGCGCCTTCTTCATCGTTGGTCAGGAATCCCGTTTCCACAAGCACACTGGGCATAACGGTCTGGTGCAGCACGATAAAGCCAGCCTGTTTCACCTTTCGGTCTTTCCGGTCTGCCTCAATAAAATTATCCTGTATATCCTTG
>JBAUIP010000024.1:0-1700 GCA_049683055.1 Pricia sp. | reverse complement strand
GTATTCCACGATATGCTGATGGGCCTGGATCTGGGCGGCAAAATTCCCTCGGAGCGCAGAAATAATGACCTGGGGGCGGATTTTTTCCAAAATCTCGAAGACATCGTCCTCCTCCATATCGTACCTGAAAAACTGCTGGTTGTCCTTGAAGAAACGTCGAGCGGAAAAATAGGTCGCATAGGTATCGAAATAGTTACAGAGTTCTTTGTAGATGGAGTTTCCCAGAAACCCGCTTCCCCCTAAGATGAGAATTTTTTTGTTGCCGTCGTCTTTCGTTCGCCTTCCTTTCGCCATAGCGTCTTTTTAGCCCTTGTAGAACGGCGGTTTGACGACCGTTGCGGGCACTGAATTCTTTCGGATTTTAATGTAGATTTTATGGCCGGGTTTTGAATGGTCCATAGGAACATAGCCTAATCCGATACCTTTGTTAAGTGAGGGGGACATGGTACCCGAGGTCACTGCCCCAATTTTTTGGCCCTCTTCGTCTAGGATATCATAGCCCTGCCGGGGGATGCCCCTTTCATCGAGCTCGAACCCGACCAATTTACGGACGGAGCCTTGTTCTTTTTCCTTGGCCAGCGCCTCGCCGTTAACGAAGTCCTTGTTGAACTTGGTAATCCAGCCGAGGCCCGCTTCTAAGGGGGATGTTTCGTCGCTGATGTCATTACCGTAGAGGCAATATCCCATTTCTAGGCGCAAGGTGTCGCGGGCGGCCAATCCGATGGGTCGGATGCCGTAGTCCGCTCCTGCTTCAAAAACCTTGTCCCATATCTGCTTGACCTCCGAATTCTTGCAGTAGATTTCGAATCCGCCTGAACCGGTGTATCCCGTAGCGGATATAATGACATGGTCGATTCCGGCAAAATCGCCAACGACAAAATGGTAGAATTTAATGTCATCCAAATGTACAGAAGTCAACGATTGCATGGCTTCTACCGCTTTCGGACCTTGGATGGCGAGCAGGGAAAATCCATCGGAGATATTCCGCATTTCCGCTCCGATATCCTCGTTGTACTGTGAAATGTGCGTCCAATCTTTCTCGATATTCGCTGCGTTGACCACCAAAAGATAGGTTTCGTCCTTAATTCTATAAATAATCAGATCGTCGACGATACCCCCGGTCTCATTGGTTAGGCAACTGTATTGTGCCTTGCCGACCGTCAGTTTGCCCGCATCGTTGGAACTTACTTTTTGAATCAGTTCAAGGGCCTTCGGGCCCTCGACCAAAAACTCCCCCATATGGGACACGTCGAATACCCCTACGTTTTTGCGTACCGTTTCGTGTTCGGCATTGACGCCTTCGTAGGAAACGGGCATATTATAGCCCGCGAAGGGCATCATTTTGGCGCCGAGCGCGATGTGGGTTTCGGTAAGGGCGGTATTTTTCATGTTGCAAAGCTATTGAAATATGGGGAGACTGTTTTGATCGGCGGGATCGAATTTTTTTGGCTCCGTAGCGGGTTTTGAACGCGAGTCGTTTTTTTACACGATCTTTGCTGTCCTATAAATCAAGCCATGAAGTCCATTTTAACAATCAGAATCTTATCGATTGTAGCGTTTTTGCTGACAAGCTCGTTCCTATCATCCCAGGAAATTCCAACGGATTTCCTATCCCCTGAATTCCATAAACAACGAAGGGAAGCCGTCCGCGAGATGATGCCCTCCAATAGCGTGGCCGTATTTTTTGCCAATGCCGAGCG
>JBAUIP010000023.1:0-11302 GCA_049683055.1 Pricia sp. | reverse complement strand
GTAGCCCGGCTATGTTCTGCAAAAACAGCCTTAAAATCCGAAAAAATCGTCAAAAAAGCAATGCTTTTCGTTTAGGGTCAACATGCCCTAAACTGTTTTCGCTACTAAATGCGAGATTAACAGTAAGATTCCCCACCAAAGCATCGGAACGCTTTCTACCAATAACGAAGCAAAATAGCGATGTTGGTCTCTGGTAGTCCCTTTTAGAAGTCCTATTAACACGATCAAAACAATTGCATTTGCAATCGCTTCTGTCGTTGTAACCGAGTTTTTTAAGAAAGTGACTGAATAAAACAAAAGTGATGCGAATACACCTATATTTTTAGTGTTGGCTACTCCGAATCGCTGGGGAAACGTCCTCAGTTCTGGACCATCATAAGCAAGGTCACGTACTTCAAAAGGTAGTAGCAAGATCAATACGAACAAAAACCGTTGCGAGGTTGTAATATAGACTTCTACAGTGAGTGGCATTTCAACTGCAAGAACGGGCAGTATTACGGTAGCACCCGCCCAGACCATGGCAACAACAAAGATTTTCAGTCCCCCTAAACTTCTTAAATTTTTTGTCCTTGGCAGTACAGGTATAGCATATAGCCCGGTTAGCAAAACCAAGATGGCAATAGCCATATACACTTCGGGACTTAAAAAAAAAGCATGGTAGAGTGATAGAAGAAAGGCGACCAGGCTTACCCATTGAAAATGTCTTTGATGTGGGTCGGCTACTACAATGTATTTCTCTGCTTCCACCCCATATTTCATGAAATTATAGCAAACAATCGTTCCAAAAAATAAAAACCAGCCTAAATGGAAATCGGTCGGAATGTTCAAGCTTATAGTTGTTACCCCGACCAAGGCAAAGACGGCCAGGGCAACATGGAAACTGGCATCGAGATAAAAGTCTAAAATACGTTGCGGGGCCATCATTCAACAAAAGTAGAAAAACCGTTCATAAATGGACATTTAGGTTAAAAACTTTCCTTTCAAACCCCTTATACTCCTCGATTTTCAGACCTTAAATCCTTAAATTTGCAACTCCATTTAAGTACATGCTATGAGAACAGATTTATTTGCATCACGACATATTGGCATCCGTGAAAACGATTTGGGCCATATGCTCGAAACGGTTGGTGCCGAGAGCCTGGAACAGCTGATTTTCGAGACCCTTCCGGAAGGTATCCGATTAAAAGAGCCATTGGATTTGGATGCGCCCATGAGCGAACACAAATTTTTGGCACATATGCAGGAACTATCCGAGAAGAACCAGCTTTTTCGCTCCTATATCGGATTGGGCTACCACGAAAGCCTCACTCCCTCCGTCATCAAGCGTAATATATTGGAAAACCCGGGATGGTATACCGCCTACACCCCCTATCAGGCCGAAATCGCCCAAGGGAGGCTCGAGGCATTACTGAATTTTCAAACGGTGGTCTCCGACCTAACGGGAATGGAACTGGCCAACGCTTCATTGTTGGACGAGAGCACCGCTGCAGCAGAGGCCATGACCATGCTGTTCGATGTGCGAAGCAGAAGCCAAAAAAAGGACAATGTACAGAAGTTTTTCGTCTCTGAGGAAGTACTGCCCCAGACGCTCTCCCTTCTAAAAACACGTTCCAAACCACTCGGCATCGAACTGGTGGTAGGCAATCATGAGGAATTCCAATTCGGAAGCGACTTTTACGGAGCACTCTTACAGTATCCCGGCAAGCACGGACAGGTGCACGATTACGCAAACTTTGTCTCCCGTGCCAAGGAAAACGATATCAAAGTCGCAGTAGCCGCTGACATTTTAAGCCTAGTGTTGTTGACCCCTCCCGGTGAGTGGGGGGTTGATGTGGTGGTCGGCACGACCCAGCGTTTCGGGATTCCCCTAGGATACGGCGGACCTCATGCCGCCTTTTTTGCCACAAGGGAAGATTATAAGAGAAGCATCCCCGGTCGTATTATCGGGGTCACTAAGGATGCCGACGGCAAACAGGCCCTGCGAATGGCTTTACAGACCCGCGAACAGCACATAAAACGCGATAAGGCGACCTCGAACATCTGTACCGCACAGGTGCTTTTGGCGGTGATGGCCGGAATGTACGCCGTCTATCACGGCCCCGAAGGATTGAAATATATCGCCAACAAAGTCCACTCCGCAGCCGTCACCCTGACGGATGCCTTGGAAAAACTGGGCTTGTACCAGATGAATACCTCCTACTTCGATACCATTACCGTTAAAATCGATGCGGCCGTGTTGCGGCCGATTGCCGAAAAACATGCTGTTAATTTTTTATATATAGATGAGGGAACAGTTTCCATCGCTGTCAACGAGGGCACTTCACTGAAGGACCTTAATCAAATCGTTTCCGTTATTGCGGAGGCCTTGGATAAGAATTTCGATGCTATCGAAATGATATTAAGCGAAACTTTTGTTGCCAGCGGTCCAAGAAGGGAATCGACATTCCTACAGCACGAGGTATTCAACTCCTACCATTCCGAGACCGAGCTGATGCGCTACATCAAAAGGCTTGAAAGGAAGGACCTGTCTCTAAACCACTCCATGATTTCGTTGGGAAGCTGCACCATGAAACTCAATGCGGCCTCCGAAATGTTCGCGTTGAGCATGGCGCGATGGGGCAATATTCATCCTTTTGTTCCCATTGAACAAGCGGAAGGCTACCAAATCGTTTTAAGGGAACTGGAGAAAGACTTGACCACCATTACGGGTTTCGCCGGCACTTCGTTGCAACCCAATTCCGGCGCGCAGGGAGAATACGCAGGACTCATGACCATTCGCGCCTACCACGAATCCCGCAATGAAGGACATCGGGATATCTGCATCATTCCCGCATCCGCCCACGGCACAAACCCTGCATCGGCCGTGATGGCCGGAATGCAGGTAATCGTAACCAAGACCGATGAAAAAGGAAATATCGATGTGGCGGATTTAGAGGAAAAGGTTGAAAAGTATACCGATAACCTAGCGGCCCTGATGGTCACCTATCCTTCTACCCACGGGGTCTTTGAATCCTCTATCAAGCACATTACCCAACTGATCCACGACAACGGCGGTCAAGTCTATATGGACGGTGCCAACATGAATGCCCAAGTCGGCCTGACCCATCCGGCGGCGATCGGGGCCGATGTGTGCCATCTGAACTTGCACAAGACCTTTGCGATTCCGCATGGCGGTGGTGGGCCCGGCGTCGGACCGATTTGTGTGGCCGAACAACTGGTGCCCTTCTTACCGGGCAACCCCGTTATCAAGACCGGGGGGGAGCAGGCTATTGATGCCATCTCCGCCGCACCTTGGGGCAGTTCCCTGGCCTGTTTGATTTCTTACGGATATATCAAAATGTTGGGGGAAGAGGGCTTGCGCCGTTCCACCGAAATTGCCATCCTCAATGCCAATTATATTAAACAACGGTTGAGCGGCAAATACGACGTACTTTACACTGGCGAAAAAGGGCGCGCGGCCCATGAGATGATTATCGATTGCCGTCCGTTCAAAGAAAACGGTGTCGAAGTGACCGATATCGCTAAGCGCCTGATCGATTACGGATTTCATGCGCCTACCGTATCCTTCCCCGTGGCCGGCACCGTGATGATAGAGCCCACCGAGAGCGAAAGCTTGGCGGAATTGGACCGGTTTTGCGACGCGATGCTCTCTATCCGGGAAGAAATCGATACTGTTTCGGAAGAAGATACGGACAACGTACTACGGAATTCCCCTCACACGCTCGAAATGCTGACCAGCGACAATTGGAATTATCCGTACAGCCGGCAAAAAGCGGCGTTTCCGCTGTCTTATCTCGAAGAAAACAAGTTCTGGCCCTCCGTTCGAAGGGTCGACGATGCCTATGGAGATCGTAATCTGATGTGTACCTGTGCGCCGATCGAAGCCTACGCGGAGGCGGATTAATCCCAATAGAACTGCAACTTTAAAGCCTTTTCGATACGTCGAAAGGGCTTTTTTATATTCCAAACCGCAACTATATTTGCCATGGGCATCGTAATATGGTACCCGCTCTCCTATCCAGCGAACAATTAATCCTTACATTCTCCCAGTCGCAACAAGAGCCGACCTCATTATCCGACCACCCAAACCGATTTCTCGAACCAACCACGAAAACCAATCATCATGTCCATTGGAATCACCGGAACAGGAAGCTATATTCCTTCCTTAGTTGTCGCTAACGACGACTTTGAACAGCACGAATTTTTGAATTCGGACGGCTCCCCTTTTAAGTACAAGAATCCTGTTATCATCGAAAAGTTTGAGGCTATCACCGGCATCGGCGAACGGCGATACGTTGAAAATACGCTGAACACCTCCGATATTGCCTTTTTGGCAGCGGAGAAGGCCATCGCCGATGCCGATATCGACAAAGAAACACTGGATTACATCATCTTCGCCCACAATTTTGGCGATGTAGCCCACGGTCAATCCCAAGGGGATACCCTTCCCAGCCTGGCCACCCGGGTTAAGCACCATTTACGTATCAAAAATCCGAAGTGCGTGGCCTATGACATGCTCTTCGGCTGCCCCGGATGGATCGAGGGCGTCATTCAGGCCAATGCCTTTATCAAAAGCGGTATCGCCAAAAAGTGCCTAGTCATCGGTGCCGAAACCTTGTCGCGTATCATAGACCCCCACGACCGCGATTCCATGATTTATTCCGATGGGGCCGGCGCGACGGTTATTGAATCAAAAGCTGATACCGGGGAAATCTTGGCTCATGCCAGCGCGACCTATACCTACAAGGAAGCCTACTTCCTATTTTTCGGCGAATCGTTCAAAGAATCCAAGGACAATACCAAATACCTCAAAATGTACGGGCGGAAAATCTACGAATTCGCTGTAACCTACGTTCCAAAGGCAATGGCCGACTGTCTGGATGAGAGTGGTGTCTCCCTCGATGCGGTAAAGAAAATTTTCATCCATCAGGCCAATGAAAAAATGGACGAAGCCATTGTCAAGCGTTTTTACGATTTATACGGGGCGGCAATGCCCGATGATATCATGCCCATGAACATCGGTAAATTGGGCAACAGCTCCGTAGCCACCATTCCCACGCTCTTTGACATGGTGCGCAATGGAAAACTGAAGGGCCAGCACATTGAAAAGGGAGATGTTGTTATCTTTGCCAGCGTAGGCGCGGGCATGAACGTCAACGCCATTGTGTATCGGGTTTAAAGTGACAGGTCGCAAGCTGCATCCTAATTGTGGGTTTGAACCTTTCAACCGAAGACTCTTAAACAGCTTTGATGTACGAGAACACCTATCCTGACAAACGCTTTCGCCTTACCTTGGCCTTCCTGCAAAAGCATATCTCCACCGACGAAACCATACTCGATTTAGGCGTCGAGAATCCGTTTTCGAAAATCATGGCCGAGCAGGGATATTTCGTGGAAAACACACAAGGCGAAGACCTAGATGTGGATTTCACCTCCGTACAAAATTCCAATGCCGAAGTTGCGACGGCCTTCGAAATATTCGAACATCTGTTGGCCCCTTTCAACGTACTGCGTGAAATAAAGGCGAACAAGTTGGTCGCGAGTATTCCCTTAAAATTATGGTTCACCCCTGCCTACCGTAACAAAAATGACCCTTGGGACCGCCACTATCATGAGTTCGAGGATTGGCAGTTCGACTGGCTACTCGAAAAATCAGGTTGGCACATCAAGGACAGGGAAAAATTCACCAATCCCGTAGGCAAAATCGGGGTTCGGCCCTTACTTCGTAGTTTTACACCAAGATATTATATTGTCTATGCCGAGAAACTAAAATAATTTGTGAACCCGACCTCGAGTATGTCAGAAAATCTGTGTTTCTTCTCAAGACCTGAATTTCTGCTAAGCAAGCTGGTTCCTAACTTTTGTAGGTTCCTTAATTCTAGCTCCCGCAAATACAGCTGTCTCAATTTGAGCTTCTATTTTCTAGTGATTTAAAATTGAAGATAATTTGACTATTAAGAACGAAACGATGGCAGCTCTACGTTCTATTGTTTTATTTTGTAACTCAAAATGAACTACTACATCATCATCCCCGCCCACAACGAAGAAAACTATCTGGCGGATACGTTGAACTCCCTTTTACGGCAGACCCTTTTGCCGAAGAAAGTCGTGGTGGTGAACGACAATTCCACCGACGGCACCGAAGCGATTATCGATGAGTTTTTGGGATTGAGTCCCATTTTTAAAAAGCTGAATACATCATCCTCGGACGAGCATATGCCGGGCAGTAAAGTCATCAACGCCTTTAACAAGGGCTTGCCCATTCTTGACGAGGATTACGATTTTTTGGTCAAGTTGGATGCGGATCTGGTGTTGCCGGACAAGTATTTCGAGAAAATTGCACACATCTTTAGAGGACAGCCCAACGTGGGGATTGCCGGAGGATTTATCTATGAAAAGGATGCCAAAGGCGAGTGGAAACTCAACCACCCCATGGACAAAAACCACGTTCGCGGTGCTTTTAAGGCCTACTCCAAAGCCTGCTTTAATGACATCTGTGGACTCAGAAACGCCATGGGATGGGATACTGCCGACGAGCTATTGGCCCAATACCACGAATACGAAATCTTTACCGATAGCAACTTAAAGGTCAAACATCTAAGACCGACGGGGGATGCCTATAATCCGAAAGCAAAACGGCTTCAGGGGCAGGCGATGTATACTTTGCGGTACGGGACTTTGATTACGGCCATCGCATCCGTGAAAATGATGCTGAAACAACGAAAACCAAAAGCGTTCTTAGACAATATGAACGGATATCGGGACGCGCGAAAAAACGGAATACCATTTCTGGTCACCAAGGAAGAAGGGGATTTCATTCGAAAATTAAGGTGGAGGAATATTAAGCGGAAACTCTTATAGTAGTCTATCCTTCAAAACATTTACTACATTCTTTCAGCAGCAATTATTTTAAAATCAGCAAATGCAATATCGGATACTATCTTGATGGTAGTAATTTACTTTTGGAGCAGTGCGTCCTAAAAAGTTCTGCGCGGTGGCCTATCGAATAAGATTGATTTTGGAAGCAACTTGGAGTATTGACTTTGGAAGTAACATAATACCGACAATGAATCCCGCTAAAGGATGTAAGCATCCTAAAATCAAAAACGTCCGCTCAAAGGCGGACGCTTTTAATTCTCATTATGTGGGTTGACTTTAAATCCCCAATTCTGCTTTAACATCGGCTAAAAGATCCTTGCCTTTGGCAACAATCAGTCCACCTCCGGCTTGGGCATCGATAACGTAATCGAAGCCTTGCTCGGTTGCTACTTTTTCGATGGCGGCCTTGGCCTTATCGGAAATCGGGGCAAAAAGTTCCTGCTGTTTTTGCTGCAGTTCTTGTTGGGCCTTTTGTTGGGCCTCTCCTATTGTTTTTTGGGCACCTTGGAGTTCAATGGCCCTTTTTTCGTTTTCTTCCTTCGATTTGGAAGCTGCCTCGTTTTCGTATAAGGTATATTTGTTTTTGAGTTCTGTCATAGAGCTTTCGATATCGGCATTATAGGTTTCCGAAAGTTTTTTAAGCTCCGCTTCAGCCGTTTTCATTTCGGGCATGGCGCTCAACAGTTGCGTCACGTCGATATGGGCTACTTTACTCTGTGCGTTGACAAATCCGGTAGCGGCTACGAACAATACAAGGGCTACGGTGATTTTTTTTAAGTGTTTCATTGAGATTAAAATTTAGTAATTTAAGTGTCTGGATTGTAAAATATTAATTACTGATTTATTGAAAATTGATTTGAAAATTCTGGGTTTCCTATTAAGATAGATTCCATTTATTGCTTATTGAACGCTATCCTTGACCTGCTCTCGCTCATCTAGCTTTTCCTGTCGCTTGGCCTCACGTTCTTCCAACAATTTCTTTCTTCTGGCTTCGTAGGCTTTTTTTCTTTCTTCCCTTAGCTTTAGCTGTTCGGCCCTTCGTTCATCGGCAGTTTGGGTCCGGGCCTCCTGTGCTTGTTCGGCCTGTTGCTGGCGTTCCTGAATGGCTTCACTGACCTCTTCCTCAGCAGGTTCGTCACTCTCAAAATCATCGATTCTATTGCGGCCTCCCCTCTTTTCCTTGGGTGCGCTGACCTTGCGGGTGCGAGCGATACCCCTGAGAATCAGGTCACTGATATCCCAGCGATTTTCGGAGTACAACATTACGACATCCGCGGATTTATCAAAAATAAAATCATACTTTTTATTGGCCCCAATCTTCTGTACTTCGTTGAAAACTTGGTCCTGTATCGGTTGTATCAGACGTCTTTTCTGTAAGACGAGATCTCCCTGTGGTCCGAAGCGATCTTGCTGGTATTCCAACATTTCTTTTTCAAGAATTTGGATTTCCTCCTCACGCTCGGAAATCAATTCGTCGGTCAATAAAACCCGTTCGGCCTGCAAATCTTTCTTCATTTGCTCGACGGCGCTTTGCTTTTGCTCGACCTCGACCTTCCATTTTTGGACTTTATCTTCCAATTGTTTGGTGGCCTCACGGTATTCTTCTACGTTTTCAAGAATGTACTCCATATCAACGTAACCAATCCGTACCCCGCGCTGTGCAAAGGCATTGGATGAAAACAGGGTGAGCGTCAAAATTAAAAGAACGTATGATTTTGTTTTCATTGTAATATCGTTTAACCCTATAGAAAATATCGTGCCAAAAATAATTATTGCTTGGTTGTTATTGATTTAATGGACAAAAGGATTGCTTTCGTCTATCAAATAAATAACTCAATAATCGGATTAAAATTGTTGACCGATAATAAAGTGGGTCTGCCATCCGCTAATCTGGGGCACGGCGTTGGTACCTTCTGCCCTGAACTCCGCCGCAGAATCGGGGTCGAAACCGTAACCAAAATCAATACCCAGGAGTCCGAATGCGGGCATAAAGATGCGGAGCCCCACCCCGGCGGATCTTTTTATGTCAAAAGGATTAAATCCCTGAAAACCGTCGAAAGAGTTACCCCCTTCCAAAAAAGCGAGGCCATAAATGGATGCCGAAGGTTTCAAGGTTAAAGGATACCGTAGTTCTAAGGAGAACTTATTGTAAACAAGCCCGCCTTCCTGTTGACCGGTCAAGGGACTAACAGGAGTCAAGGTTTGATCATCGTAGCCACGAAGCTGAACGATGTCCCTACCGTCAAGAGTAAAATTACCAAGACCGCTACCCCCAACGAAAAAACGTTCGAACGGTACATCGCCTACGTCGTTATTGTAGTTGCCCAAGAACCCGAGTTCGGCATTAGTACGAAGTACTAGATCGCCGACCAAAGTGGTATACCAGTCACCCTTGAATTTAATTTTATAGTATTCTAGCCATCGAAAACGCTCTTGATCGACGTCTTCCAATTCTTGGGTTTCTTCCGTGGTCAAGCCACGTTCAACCCGTAATAACGATAATTCTTCACTACGGTCCCGTAACGATTCAAAATCTTTATCGCTGAAAAGGGAATACGGCGGCGTGATTTTCGCCGTTACCTCAAAATTTGAACCGCCCCGAGGAAAAATCTGCCCCCCCGAAATGGCATTTCTGGAAATTCCTAGGGTATAAGTGAGAGAATTCGATTTACCATTTCCAAAATTGAAAAGTCCCAGATTGTAATTGTTGAACTCGTATAACTGATATCCTAAGGAATGAGAGATGGTAAAATAGTCATCGGGCCATTGCACCCTTTTGGCGAGACCCGCCGAAATTCCGGTGATGTTGAATCCACTATCCGGGTTTCTTTCAATTCGTCCCGTATTTGCGGAACGATCGATACCGAACTGCTGTGTTCTTGAGAAATTCAAGCTAAAGCGAACCGGTTTCTTACCCCCGAACCAAGGTTCCGCAAAATTTAGGCTATATACACGAAACAGTCGACTGGCCTGTATCCGCAAGGCAAAGGTCTGTCCGTCGCCCATAGGCACCGGCTTGTAGGCCTCTCCATTAAATATGTTCTTGATGGAAAAGTTGTTGAACGAAAGTCCGAGCGTCCCTATAAATCCGCCGCCGCCATAACCTCCCTGCAGTTCGATCTGGCTGGATCCCGATTCGACCAGGTTCCATTTTACATCCACCGAGCCTTCGTTCGGGTTCGGATTCAGAATATCGGGCGTAATCTGTTCGGCATCGAAATAGCCCAATTGCTGTAATTCACGAATCGTACGTATGATATCGCTCTTGTTGTACTTCTGCCCGGGGCGGGTCCGTAGCTCGCGGTATATGACATGATCGTTGGTACGGTCATTACCCACTACATCTACGTGGTTCAAAAAGGTCTCTTTACCCTCGATTATCCGAATCTCGAAATCGATGGTGTCGTTCTGGGCGGAAACTTCAACGGGATTGATGCTAGAAAAAAGATATCCATTGTTCTGGTACAGATTCGTTAAATCTTCCGCATCTGGCTTGGTGTTATCGGCGATACGTTTGCGGAGCAGCACCCCATTGTAGGTATCCCCTTTTTTGATGCCGAGCACTGTAGCTAATTGACGGTCGGTAAACACGCTATTTCCGACAAAATCGATGTCGCCAATGTAATATTTGTCGCCTTCCTCGATGTTAAATTTCAGGTTGATGTTGTTTTCGTCGACCTTGATGACGGAGTCTGAAACAATACGGGCATCGCGGTATCCGTTCTTGGCATAGCGATCGATGAGCAACTGCTTGTCGGCCTCATAATCCTCCTCGATAAACTTGGATTTCTTCCAGAAGCGGAGAAACATCTTTTCCTTGGTCTTCTTGAAAGCTCCTTTTAACCTTCGGTCGGACAGTTGTTCGTTGCCCTCGAAAATCATTTCCTTGATCTTTACTTTGTCCCCCTTGTTTACATTCACGACCATTTTTTGGGCATTGGTCGCCGAAGTATCGTTGGCCGTGATGATGTTGACCTTGGCGTTTAGGTATCCCTGTTTTTGATATTTGTTCTCGAGGTAATTCTTGGTGTTGGCGATAAGGCTTTCAGTGATTTTCTTCCCTTTCTTAAGGTCGGTATCGTCGAGAAGGGCATCCACCTTCCGCGGCTTGACCCCGTTCATGGTGATGCTCGACAGCGTAGGCCGTTCGGTAATTTGTAATTCAAGGAATACCCTATCCCCCTGAATATCCGTTATAAGAAAGTCGATATCCCGAAACAGTTCGAGGCCCCACAATTTTTTGATGATGGCACTGATCTCGTCACCGGGAATCGTAATGGGCTGACCTACCCGCAGGCCGGTATAGGTTTTGACCGTTTGCTCGTTGTAGCTTTGCAGGCCGGTCACCTCCAATCCACCCAAAATATACTTTTTACCTTCTTCGAGGGAGAGTTCCTGAGCGGTAGTGAAAGTGGTTATTAGG
>JBAUIP010000022.1:0-2280 GCA_049683055.1 Pricia sp. | reverse complement strand
CCTCATCCTCGAACGCACAGGTATCTACCGTTGCACTTCCGGTGACGGCATATTCAAGAAAGATACTGAAAGCATCTAGTGCGATGCAGTCTCGGGTCATGATGCGATGCTAAAAAGAAATCCTAATTTACAGCTTTTTGCTAAAGCCAATGAAGTGCCTTAGCTTTTTTCAATATTCTCGCAATAGTATTCCAGTTCCGTGTGGTTATGTCCTTTCCATAAAGCTTTTCAAGAGCTTCCATCGCTTTGGGCGTTTTGGATACGGATAGGTCGAGAACGCTGAAAACCGTGGAATTGCGTTTTTCGATTATTTCATAAGAACCGTCCCCGCTTTTCCACGGCAAGGCCAGTTCCGGGTTCGTATCATTTTTTAAGAACGACACATAAAAACGGATATCTTTCGAAACTTCAATAGGCGCAAACGGGTTATTGTCGGATATGCCGGCAATCGTCTCAAAATTTCTCACCAATGTCGGAACCGGAAATCCAAATACCGTTTCCAATCGTTTGGAGATTTTTTCTTCGAGCTTATTTCCGGTAGCTTCGAACAAGATATTCCCTGAATTTAAAATTGTGGCGACATTTTTGAAATCCATCTTTTCAAGCTCCGAGCGCAGTTCCGCCATGGGCACTTTATGGTGTCCGCCTACATTTATTCCCCTGAGAAAACCGACATATTTTTTCATAATTTGAACTGTTTGAGGTCAGCTTGCGCAAAACGCTTCCATATCCATTGACCAATATAGGTATATATAAATAATGATTATATTCAGTTTGTAGAAACCCATTTCGGATTCACTTTGCCAACAGCAAACTCAATTATCCGGATTTAGCAATGGCTCAAACTCCACATTTGAATGGACGAGGAGTTAGTGGAAACTTCAATAAATAGGCTAATCTTGCGTCGCATTTGAAAAATGGAAGCACTTAGAGATTGCATTACCGGTCAAATCCAGATTGACAAAACGGCGTTGGATGCTATTGTTGCATCATTTGAAACGAAAGCCCTTAAAAAGGGCGGATTCTTCTTGCAGTCGGGGCAACTGTGCCGAAAAATGGCCTTTATCGATTCGGGCTATCTTCGAATGTACGATGTGGCCGACGGAAAGGAAATTACCTTTTGGATCGGCAGCCACGGGAAATTCATTACCTCCCTTTCCAGCTTCTTTTTCCAATCCGAGAATTTCTGGAACATTCAGGCGGTTACGGATTGCACGCTTTATGTCATCGACCGGGACGAACACTTTGACCTGTGCCAACGCCAACCCAAATGGCTCGAATTCGACAACCTGCTGTTGGCCCGCTCTTTTGTCCTTTTGGAACGCAGCATGTTCGCGCAGTTGCACACCACGGCACAGCAACGCTTTGAAAATTTGCTCCAAGAAGACCCGGCGCTTTTCAACCGCGTTCCCCTGCAACATATCGCGGGTATGCTGGGCATCACCCCGGAATCGCTGAGCAGATTACGGAAAAACCACGCCAAACCAATTTCTTAACATTTGTCAAGTCGAAACCGGATTTAGAGGGTGAACTTTGCGGAAAACCATTCCCTATGAACCCCTTACAAAAAGCACTACGCTCCAATGCCCTGTTTTCAGGGCTCTCCGGTATTCTAGCCATTGTCTTCCACCAACCTATCGCCCAATGGTACGGCACCGAAAACACTACCGTTTTTTGGATTATCGGAATTGCACTGCTGTATTTCGCCGCCACCATCACCTACGAAATATTTAAGCAACGACCTCTAGCCGTATGGTGGATCATCATTCAGGATTCACTCTGGGTGATAGGAAGTATCATCCTGTTAGCGCTCGAACCGTTTGAAATTTCAAACCTTGGAAAAGGTCTCATAGCCTTTGTTGCCCTGATTGTTCTTTATATGGCCATTAGGCAGGCACGGGCCCTTGCCCAATGGAATTGGTCCGGAACCCCATACCGATCAGCCAAAGAATGAAAACGAGTATAAAAATTCCGTTTTGAACAAATAAAAAGAAAGGCACGCTAATATCCGCCATTTGTAATCCGCCGCCAAAGAAGACAACGACCGAAGCGAGTAAGCCCCAAATAGCGAGCCATGTAGGAATCAGTCGGGCTTTAAAAAAAGATAATATAAGCTGGAGCCTCCAATACTGTAGAGCATCAACATTAAAAAATGCGTCCAGTAGTAAGCTTCATATCCCATTTTGGATAAGGTCGCAAAATGGTCTGCCAAGCCGCCACTTTCCGCAAAGTCCCTTCCCCTGGATAACAAAGCAACGTGAATGATATTGCTTACTGTTA
>JBAUIP010000021.1:0-4742 GCA_049683055.1 Pricia sp. | reverse complement strand
ATGTGGACTATCTTAGCAAGGTTGCCCATGAATCTTATTTAGGCGGACTCGACAAGACCGGAATATCGGTCGACCATATCCCGAATATGTATGGCATGAACCGCATCCTCAAGGAAATCGGATGGGCCGCGGTTGCGGTGGATGGATTTATTCCTCCGTCCGCCTTTATGGAATTTCAGGCCTATAACGTACTGGTCATCGCTTCGGATATCCGCCAGTTGAATAATATTGAATACACTCCCGCTCCGGATATCATACACGAAGGGGCCGGCCATGCGCCCATCATTGCGAACCCCGAATATGCCGAATACCTGAGACGTTTCGGAGAAATCGGATGCAAGGCCATCTCCAACGCCAAAGATTTCGAACTCTACGAGGCCGTGCGCCATCTATCCATCATCAAAGAAGCCTCCGGCACTTCGCAAGAGGACATCGATACCGCCCAAGATAAAATTGAGCATTTACAACAAAATATGGGCGAACCCAGCGAGATCGCCCTCATCCGCAACCTGCATTGGTGGACGGTGGAATACGGCCTGATCGGCACCCCCGAACATCCTAAAATTTATGGGGCGGGATTGCTATCCTCCATCGGGGAAAGCGCCTGGTGCATGAAGGACAAAGTCAAAAAGGTGCCCTATTCCATCGAGGCCGCCTATACATCCTTTGATATTACCCAACCCCAGCCACAACTTTTTGTGACGCCTGACTTCGCATTTTTGAACCAAGTACTAGAGGATTTTGCCGATACCATGGCCCTCCGCACCGGGGGATTGGTCGGAATCCAGAAACTCATCGACTCCAAAGAACTGGGCAGCATCGAGCTGAGTACCGGTCTGCAAGTATCCGGTAATTTTGAGAGCGTTATCGCGCACAAGGGTCGGCCTGTTTACTTTCAGACCCGCGGCAATACGGCCCTATCCTATCGGGAAAAAGAATTGGTCGGACACGGCATCGAAAAGCACGCTACCGGATTCGGATCCCCCGTCGGAAAACTGAAAGGCATCAATTTGGCCATCGAAAATATGGCGCCACGTGACCTGAAAGCCTATAATATTTATGAAGGACAAACGGTCAACTTGCAATTCGAGGGCGGTATCACTGTATCCGGTGAAATCATTACCGGCACCCGTAATCTTAGCGGTAAAATCATTCTGGTCACTTTTAAGGATTGCATAGTACGGCATGAAGAGAACATCCTGTTCGAATCTAAAGGGGAACTTTACAGTATGGCCGTGGGCGAACACATCGTATCCGCTTTCAATGGGCCCGCTGATGTCGCCAGCTTCAATCTGATTACCCATGAGGTATCTACCACATCCATCAAAAGCGAAGCTACCGCCGAGCAGACCCGATTGGAGCAATACTACGAGCAGGTACGCCACTTTCGCGAAGGAAAAAACACCACCATTTCACGGCACAAGGTTTTCGCGGCGCTGCGAGATGAGTACCCCAACGACTGGCTGCTGTCCGTCGAACTCTACGAACTGGCCGCGACCAATGGCGATTCAGACTTTGCGCATGACATAGAGCAACATCTTGAAACCGTGAAGCGCAACAGGCCCAAAGTCGGACATTTAATCGATGACGGATTGGCTCTGGTCAAAGGAAGTTTGGTTATCAAGGATTAGAAAAACTGCGGTACCGGCAACCATACCATCACCGACGATAATATGGTCATTTTTGGGGGCTAGGCGATTTTGGCTTAATGAGGGTTGTCGGAGGCACGATTATCCTTTTAGAAATAAATCTTGTAGATTCTCTACATTCCCTGAATCCTCATCCAAGGTTTGACCGTCATACTCCAGTTTCCATCCCATAGAATTCGTCAGGATATAAAATTTCTGTAGCTCGCTGATCAAGCGGTTCTGGGCATTTTTTATCAAAGAGGATGCTTCCACTTTCTTCATTAAGGAGGCGTTGACATTCTTTTTGATCTTATTATAGTCCGAGGCATCGAACATATTCAGGTAGTCGGATGATACATCGTAATATTCAAAATCGGGACTAATCTTTATTTCGGGCTCGGGGATGCTCTTGATTCGCAAAGTCTTGGCGAGGCTATCGACCTCAAATTCGATTTTCGCCAGATCATAGGCCACGGTAACATAGGCATTGACGACAACCAGCGCCTTTTTATTCGCCGAGACGAACGGCCCGAACACCAATTTGGAATCCTTATAATTGTAGACCTCCGCGAAATGGCCTTCGGTAACGATGAGCTTTGAAACGTTGTCAATCTGCTCCTGTATCAACATTGAATTTTCCCTAAGGATGGATTTCTCTTCCTTATCCTCCGAACAAGAACGGAAAATCAGGACGACCGCCAAGGTGAGAATTGCACCAATTAGGATTTTTTTCATGGGGTCAGGTTATGATTGAACTTGGTAATAATAAAGTTGCCACGGCATCCATCAAGAAAACTTACTATTTGTTGGAAAATTTATCAGCGAGTACTACCGTTTCTTTTCTGCAATTCTTGAATATCCAATAAATCTTTGGGTCTTCCGGCCTTTATTTTACTGATTATCAAATCATTAAATGAAAGAATGTTCCATCTTAAGTCAGGGTCGTCCTTTCCTGAAACTACTTCCGAATCCTTGAAAGCCTCTTCGAAGTCTTTATTTACCGAAAAATTGGTAATCAATTCCAAATCTAAGTCCAGCGGTGAAAACTTGACCGAAATATTTTGCTGTTTTTGTTTGACTGCTTCCGGGAAATCTTCAAGTTCATAATCCATCTTCTCAAAGACACTTAAAAGTTTATCCAGATTTTCGGGGTGCATGTCAATCCAAAAATCGACGTCTGCCGAATGCCTTTGATAGCCGTGAAAATTGACTGCGCCACCGCCTACCATCAACATCCGGACACCATATTTGTTGCTCAATCTTATGAAATTATCGATTTTATCCTGCCAAGTCCTCAAAATTTTCGGAATTAATTTCAATTATAAAATTGCCTTTGTTTTTTGGTTCCGCCTTGGTAGGAAAATCCTGCATTCGCTCCATTAAATTCAGAAAGGCATAAATACGTTCTATACCAGAAAGCTTCAAAAACTCCGCCTCCCGTTCTCTGTTGCTTTCTTCTTTTGTTCGAAACGTTACCTTCATTTATTTGATTTATCGCTTTCTCGAAATTACAATTTTTTAGCTGAAATCTGGTCTTATCGCCTACTACGGCCCTTGAGATTTCGATTCATTCGCGATTTCAAAACCACAACTTCGCCAAAAATCAAAATCGTCAGAACTTCAGAACGTCAGAAAGTCAGAGACCAATTACGCTCAAAATCTAATAGAAATCAGAAGTCCATGAACGGATATTGTGCCTTTAAGTTAAAAATTTTTGTTTCGAGAGATTTCCTGAACGTTAGATGTTGTTCCGATTCAGGATGGAAAGGGAGGTGCCGTAACCCCTTCCGTATCTCCTCTACTTTTTCCATTGTGGGTTGGGCATCCTTTGAAATCCACACATGTCGGAACTTTTCCCAGATATAATCTATGGCAAGTTGGTTGGGGTGCAGCATGTCGCGCTCGTAAAAACGGTAGTCGCGGAGTTCGTCCATTATAATTTCATAGGATGGGAAGTACACGGGCAGACCGTTCGTCTTGGGTTCTGTTAGCTCCGAATTGGTTTGGTCGGCTGCACGGTCGCTGCTCGTTCCCAAATCTTGCATCACTTGATGTACAGCCGAAATCAGATGGGCTTTGCTGCGCTGATTTTGGATAAATCCATCCTTAAGATGGTGTACCGGGGAGAGAGTAAATATGATTAGAACATTGGGATTGACCGATTGCATCAGTTGAATCGACCGGCGCAAACTAGCCGCGATTTCGGCAATTGGGAGTAGCTCTTTCGAGAACTCTTTTTGCGGCACTTTATGGCAATTGGCCACGATGCCACCGGAGTCCAAATGCTTATAAACCCAAGCCGTGCCGAGGGTAATGATAATATGGGATGCCTTGGAGATTTGCTTCCGGGTGGCTTTCAGGCCATCGTTCAAGGAGGCGAGCAAGTTTTCCGAGGATGGGTCGCTCAACTCGGAATGCGCATCAAAGCAATGCCATAGCCCATCATGTTGGAAAATATCCGATTCGGAATAAAACTCTTCCCTGACCGCACCGGATACCAATTGTTCGATCGCCAACGGGTGAAATAGGATGCCAAACGGATTCCGCAACTGCCGGAACTTAAAATACTCCAACTTCTTGCCCATGTTTTCGACAAAACAGGAACCTAGTAGCAGTAACTGGTTATCGTATCCAATTTGATTGGCGGCTTGGTCCAGCGGTATTTGGGTTTGGAGTTTCATGATGATAATTTATTTGATTAGGCTATCCTTACGTTCAGTTCTAAGTTGGCGGCCTTAATTCTATCAGCAAGACACTAGTTTATATAATCCCTAGCTTTTCCCAGGGCGTCTTCGATGCCGGCGGGATTCTTGCCTCCCGCGGTGGCGAAAAAGGGCTGGCCGCCGCCGCCGCCTTGAATGTATTTTCCCAGTTCGCGGACGATGTTGCCGGCGTTCAGGTTCTTCTCCGCGACCAGGTTTTTAGAGATATAGCAGGATAAAATCGCCTTGCCGTTCTGTTCGGTGCCGAAAAGTAAAAAGAGGTTGTCTTGGTTATTACCCATTTCAAAGCAGAGGTCCTTAATGCCGCCGGCGTCCAAATCGACTTTTTTCGCTAGGAATTGGATGCCGTTGATTTCCTCAAGTTCGTTCTGTAGTTCGCCTTTTAAATTTT
>JBAUIP010000020.1:0-4202 GCA_049683055.1 Pricia sp. | reverse complement strand
TAAGTTAATTTTATTGAACCGTTATCAGCATTGCCACCCATCTTATCCGCATAGCTTTTTTTATTTCGAAATACTCCCCTAGAAGTTCTTATAAAAGTATTTTGAAAATCAAAGGTCGCTGAACCATATCGGAATAAATATTGTCTTGAAAGACATTTACAAATACCCTCTATTTTTTGTTCGAGCATAGATTGGTTTATTTCTAATCGCGATAAAAAAGAATTTTTTCAAAGTAGCTATAGTGCAATCGGTTCCGTTACTTTACCGGTACAAAATTATATTCTATGGACACCTTAGTCGACAGCTTGAACAGAATACTGACCAACACCCTTGAGTACAGAGAGGCACTCGAAGAATTGGCTGATTCGGTAAACGATAGGACAACTGCTTCAAAATTGGACGAATTTGCCGAAGTCAGGGGCAACGAGACGGAAAATTTGATGGAGCTGATTTCAGGAGCGGGCGGACGCATCGAGAGTTCCGGACGCACCACGGACCAGGAATCGGTTTCGTGGTTGGCCCCTACCCTTCCCGATGCAAAGGACATGGCGGCCGTTTTGAGTTATCTTATAAAGGCCGAGCAAAAGGCAAAGGATGATTATGCCACTGTTCTGGATAACGAAAAATTGGATGAAAAAGGGAGGCAAATTCTTGAAAAACACCGTCAGGAAGCATCCTCCAATTTACAGTACTTTGAGTCGGCCAAGGCCTCCATTAAGGGTAAATAGATTTTAATTTTTTGGCGGAACCAAACAAATCTTAATCATCTTCCCTGCTACGAAATGAATCGGTATGTCACAGAAAAAAAGAAAAAGAATAGCCATTTTTAGCGCTCACGAGTTCGAAATTCCGTATCTCGAACAGGCCAATAACGGCGAATTTGAATTGGTGTTCGAGAAAGGAGAAATATCCAAACAAAAACTCGGACGACTGAAAGACATAACGGCCCTTTCCATATTTTCTACGGACACCATCGGCAAAACGATAATAGCCCAGTTGAAGAAAATGGAAATCCCCTTGATTGCCACCCGTTCGGCAGGTTTCGAACATATCGATTTGGAAGCGGCCGGAAAAGCGGACATCAAGATATCGAACGTACCCGAATATTCTCCCCAGGCTATTGCCGAACATTCCCTTGGATTGATGCTGGCCCTGCTCCGCAAACTGGTCCCTTCTTACGAGCGAATAAACAATTATGATTTTTCGTTGAACGGTTTGGTCGGCTCGGAAATCACGGGAAAGACCGTTGGCATTATGGGAGTTGGCAATATCGGCAAAGCACTGATCAAGATTTTAGGCGGTTTTGATTGTAAGATCGTTTTATACGATGTCGAAAAAGATGCTCAACTGGAAAAGAGAAAAAATCTGGAATATGTGACATTGGACCAGTTGCTCAAGAATAGTGATATTGTTTCGGTACACCTCCCCTTGAATGAAGATACCAAGCATATTATCGATAAGAAAACCCTGAAAAGGATGAAATCGTCTACAATTCTCATCAACGCCGGTCGCGGGGGCCTAGTCGATACAAAAGCAGTAGTATCCGCACTCAAAAAGGAAGAATTAGGGGGTTTCGGAATGGATGTCTATGAGCATGAAGACCATTTTTTCTACGAAGACCATTCCAATGAGGTTTTCAAAGATGACGTTTTTGCCCGTCTGTTAACCTTTAAAAATGTAATTATCACCGCACATCAAGCCTTTTTGACCGATACCGCGTTAAACCAAATTGCGGAAACCACGTTGGAAAGCATTCGGAGCTTTTTAAATGATAGTAAACATATAAACCCGGTTCAGGCCGATAAGTAGTTTTTGTAAGACTGAATGAAAGAACAGCCCACAATCATGTGTCCCCAGAAATTGGGTACCTTTTTGAGGTTTCTGAAGGTAGATTTTTCGCACTCAGTTATCAGTACTGTCGTTCTCCGTTGAGTCGGTTACAGCGGTGTTTGACAGATTCGAAGGTTCGTGGCCGGAATCGTAGGCCCCTCTGGAAGGAACGTCCTGATCGGAACCTCCAGTATCGTTCGGATTGGTGGTATTTCTACAACTTGTCATCAAAACGATTGCGCTCAATGCTATTCCTAATTTAATTGATTTCATATCTTTTAATTTAACCATGTAATCGATATACATGGTAGTTTTATTATTTTTAAACCCATCCCCCTTGATTTTTCAATAATCATTTCCATCCTTATGGATTCCGATTGCAGATACCTCATTTGGCATCGCATTTTCGAGCTAATGTAGTCAAACCTTAGAACTGGTATTCATCATTAAGATTCTATTAACGCACTCAAAACATCCTATTTTTATTCCTAAAGGATTTGCTGAACTCCTTAGGCATATGGTGGTTTAAAACCTTTTACGGTTGGGGACCAAAATGGTTCCAGAAGGAACGCCACTATTTTTTATCGGATCAAAAATGATGTTCTTAAATCCCTTCCCCCATCAAAATATTCTTTATTTTTCGATTTTTAGTAGCATCCAGCAATTAGAGGCGCTGACAGTAGTGGAAAATATTGAAACAAAAATGAAAACACTAACTCTCATCACAACGCTTTGTCTGTTATCATACAGTTTCCAAGGCCTTGCCCAAGTAAAAAACGAAAGGGAATATCGTATCGAACGGAATCAATTTCCAGAAAAGTCGATACGGTCTTTGAGCGGTTATCTGGATGCCGCAAAACGGATAAGGTATTTTAAAGAATACGATGGGGAGAAGACCAGCTTTGAGGTCAAGTTCAAACTGAACCGCAAAAAACACAGCGTCGAGTTCGATTCCATCGGTAACCTTGAAGATGTGGAAACCTATATCGATAAAGAGGATATACCTCGACCGGCCGTTCGGGACATCGAAAAATATCTCGAATCAGAGTTTACCCGTTACCGGATTGTCAAGATTCAGAGGCAATATCCCAAATCCCATTATAAAGAGGATGCGGATTTACTGGAGAACGCCTTCCAAAATACTATAGATACCAACGTAAATTATGAAATTGTCGTAGCTGGAAGGAAAAAGGATGGTTTTGAGGACTATGAAATGACCTTTGACAGTATCGGAGGTTTTTTGAACAGTAGAAAATTTATTTCCATCGGGTATGATCACATTCTGTACTAGGTTCCTCTTCACCATACTTTCGATTTTTTGCCTTCAAATCGGAAACGCTCAGGAAAATTTTCTATCGCACTGGGAACCCGAGATTCAACTCTCTTACAATGTCGCGCCTCTCTATTCCCATCAGTTTTCAATTGAAAAACGGAGTCTGATTTATGAGGATAACCTGAAATTCGACCTTGTTCAGTTCGACTTTTCCCATTTTTCGCAATTAAAGTTGTTGGACAATCAAAGTGTGGCCTTGGGGCTCATGTACCGGACCAGGGCTACGTTGGGCGGCGAAAAGGACGAGTTTCGGTTGACACAGCAATACAGTCTTACGCTTGAGAATCCCAATTTCAGGACGGGACACAGGTTTCGCGCGGAACAGCGCTTTTCAGGGCGCCCGGTCGAACACAGGTTGCGGTATCGAGTCGCGGTCGATTTTCCGCTGGAAGGTACGCGGCTTGATGTAGGGGAAACTTTTTTTACCGGTTCATGGGAAAACCTGTTGACCTTGGCCAATACCGAGAAGCCTTCTTACGAGCAACGGTACTCCGTCTCCATAGGGCTATTGGCGAACAGAAAACTTACCTTCACCGGGGGTGTGGAGTATCGCTTGGACAACTACACCCGATCGGCCGAACATGATATCTTTGTTTTGAGCTCTGCGAGTTTTGATTTCTGAAGTTTGCTTAGTAAAAAGGGCCGCGCAATGCGGCCCTTTAATCGTTACGTAAATCGGTGTGAAATTATTGCTGTATAGGATTGCCGTTCTTATCCATCATCATGGTCTGGGAAGATCCATCCTGCATGGTGGCTTCCAATTTATATTGCTCTTTTTTGTTGACCATGACCTTGTCCAACGTGGCACCGGCGTAGTCTTCCTTGATGGCGGTGCTTACGGGTTCGGGTAATTCGTCTACAGAAACCTCTTTAAATCCCTTTTGGGCTTTTTTCATCTCCTTTTTCTTGGCTTTGTCCATCTTTTCGTCGGACTCGTCCATCATTGTTTCCTCTTTTTGGGTATCGTCCTGCATCGTCTCCTGTTCCTGTGCGAAGGCCGCCAGACTACCAAGCGAGAATACTGCGGTAAGTACTAAAG
>JBAUIP010000019.1:0-2846 GCA_049683055.1 Pricia sp. | reverse complement strand
AAATTTGATAGATGCAACGCGATTCAAGTAAGGATATTTCAATACAATGGCGACCCTAATTTTTACAGCGAAATTCGGGAAGCAGCGATTTCACGCGCGCATCCACCGGTCACCCCGAAAATATCCTTATTTTTGGAGAAACCGAATTTTATGCTCAAAGTGGGAGTGATAGGCGCGGGGCATCTGGGAAAAATACACCTTCGCCTTCTCGAAGCATCCGAAAAATATGAACTGGTCGGCTTTTACGACGCCGATGTCAAAAATGGGAAAAAGGTGTCCGCCGAGTTCGGGTATCCTTTTTTTGAGGATATGGCTACTTTAATCGATGCGGTCGAAGTTGTTGATATCGTCACCCCGACCCTATCCCACTTCGATATCGCCGCAAAAGCCATCAATGAGGGAAAGCACATTTTTATCGAAAAACCGATTACCACCACCCATGAAGAGGCCGAAAAGCTTCTAAAACTTCAGAAAAAACGGGGGGTGAAGGGCCAGGTCGGCCACGTCGAACGGTTCAATCCCGCGTTTTCGGCGGTGAAGCACCAAATACATCATCCGATGTTTATTGAGGCCCATCGCCTGGCGGAGTTCAATCCCCGTGGTACGGACGTTCCAGTGGTGTTGGACTTGATGATTCACGATATCGACGCCATCTTGAGCGTTGTCGATTCGGAAGTGAAACAAATAAATGCCAGTGGAGTCTCGGTCATTAGCAATTCCCCCGATATCGCCAATGCGCGCATCGAATTCGAAAACGGATGCGTGGCCAATCTGACCGCCAGCCGTATTTCGCTGAAGAACATGCGCAAATCCCGTTTTTTCCAGAAGGATGCCTACATTTCGGTGGATTTTCTTGAAAAAAAAGTAGAAGTGGTCAAAATGAAGGATGCCCCAAAGGAGGAAGGCGATTTCGATATGATTCTCCAAAATGCCGAGGGGGAGCGGAAGCAGATTTATTTTGAAAATCCCGAAGTGCATTCCAACAACGCCATTCTCGACGAACTGGAAACCTTTGCCGATGCCATAAACAAGAATACAGAGCCAATCGTTAGTCTTGAGCAGGGCACTCGGGCACTAAAAGTGGCTTTGGAGGTTATCGCGGCATTCGAGAATTAGTTTTACAAAGGGCATGGGTCAGCAGCCAAACCAATTTTATTGAACTTGTACGTGAATCTGAACTTGAACTTGAGAATTACATGAAAAAAATAGCAGTCATCGGCGCCGGCACCATGGGTAACGGAATCGCCCACGTCTTCGCACAAAATGGATACCCGGTAAACCTCATCGACATTTCGCAGGAGGCACTGGACAACGGACTAGATACAATCTCTAAAAACCTCGACCGAATGGTCGCAAAGGAAAAAATTGACGTAAGGAAAAAGTCCGATACCTTGAGCAACATCTCCCTCCACACCAACATCTCAAAAGGCGTTGCCGACGCGGATTTAATGGTCGAAGCGGCATCCGAAAATTTAGAAGTAAAGCTGAAAATCTTCCGAGAATTGGATAAAATCTGTAAAGAGGACGCCCTTTTAGCGACGAACACCTCCTCCATATCCATCACTCAAATCGCCGCCGTCACCAAAAGGCCCGGCCAAGTCATCGGGATGCACTTTATGAATCCAGTACCGATGATGTCGTTAGTGGAAATCATTCGCGGTTACAGTACTTCGGATGAAACCACCCGAACCATTATGGAAGTATCCAAGAAGCTCGGCAAAACACCGACGGAGGTCAACGACTATCCAGGTTTTGTGGCCAACCGAATTCTGATGCCTATGATCAATGAAGCCATTGAAACCTTATACCATGGCGTTGCCGGGGTGTCGGAAATTGATACGGTCATGAAATTAGGCATGGCGCACCCGATGGGTCCGTTGCAATTGGCGGATTTTATTGGGTTGGATGTTTGCCTCTCCATTCTGAACGTAATGTATGAGGGACTCAAAAATACCAAATACGCCCCTTGTCCCCTACTTGTCAATATGGTAACAGCGGGGAAACTGGGTGTCAAATCCGGAGAAGGTTTTTACGATTATTCCGAATCCCGCAAGGCGGAAAAGGTTTCCGGACAGTTTAAGAAGTAGTCATTATTCTATGGGACAGTATTTCCAATAAGTTGTAGTATATCTTAAAAGTTTTGATATTGATTCCATCGGAATCCTATTTTAATTTCTTAGTTCCTTAAATTGCCGTTGCTTTTAGACCAAGACGACAACTGTTTTATCTCAGGGGAAAATGGTATTATCCCCTAATCCGATTTACATCCTTTTATGATCAAAGAAAATCTCGAAAAAATAAAAAGTTCCCTTCCCGACCATGTCAGTTTGGTCGCCGTATCCAAGACCAAACCTGAAAGTGACCTGATGGAAGCCTATGAAGCTGGACAGCGAATTCTGGGCGAAAACAGAGTACAGGAAATGGCCGGCAAACACGAAAACCTTCCGGACGATATCGAATGGCATATGATCGGCCACGTTCAGCGCAACAAGGTCAAAGATATGGTCGATTTTGTATCCCTGATCCATGGGGTGGACAGTTTCCGCCTACTCAAGGAAATTAACAAAAGAGCGAAAAAGAACGACAGAACCATTGATTGTTTACTTCAGATGCACATCGCAGAAGAGGACAGCAAATACGGTCTGGATAAGTCGGAACTGTATGACATCGTCGAATCGGAAACTTTTCAAAAATTCAAGAACGTTCGTATTAAGGGTCTGATGGGAATGGCCACTTTTACCGACGACCAAAAACAGGTGCGACGGGAATTCAAGCAGCTGAAAGCGATATACGACGACCTGAAATCCGAACTTCCCGATATGGACACGCTTTCCATGGGTATGAGC
>JBAUIP010000018.1:0-12529 GCA_049683055.1 Pricia sp. | reverse complement strand
TAGGATAGCCGACGGAAAATTTACGTTGGACAGTACCGAGTACCAGTTGCCGATAAACAATGTTACCAACCATCTGCACGGTGGCGAAGGGGGGTTCCACAATGTAGTATGGGATGTTGAAGCTGTCAATGACACGTCAATAGTCATGAGCTATCTGTCGGAAGACGGAGAAATGAGCTATCCGGGCAATCTCAACGTTGAGGTGAGCTATAAAATGAGTCCGGCCAATGAGCTTTTGATTTCATACCGTGCCACAACGGATAAAAGAACACCGGTGATGCTGACCAACCATGCCTTCTTCAATCTGGGAGGGGAGGCAAGCGGCACCATTAATGACCATGTGTTAGAAATCAACGCCGACCGGTTCATTGTAGTGGATTCCACATTGATCCCTACCGGTGAAATAGCCCAGGTCGAGGGTACGGTACTTGATTTTAGGAAGCCCAAAAGAATAGGGGACGACCTTTCAAAACAGAAAGTGAATCAACACCTGAAAAATGGAAAGGGATATGACCACAACTGGCCCTTAAACAAAGAAAAACCCGGGAAAATGAGTTTTGCGGGTTCGATTGAGGACCCTGATAGCGGTAGGAAGCTCACCGTATATACACAAGAGCCCGTTCTACTTTTTTATGGCGGAAATTTCTTGGATGGATCCGACCTCGGAAAACTTGGTAAACCCTTTGAATATAGGGAAGCCTTTTGTCTGGAGACCCAGCACTTTCCCGATACACCGAACCATGATAATTTCCCCTCGATTATCCTCGAAAAGGGTGACGAATACAGCACCAGCTCGACGTATCAATTCAGTACGGTTCAATAAATAATCGTCAAACCTCGACTATGAAAAAATGGCAGCAGCGTGCCCATGACCATGAATCCCCCTACATCCCGCTGGGGCCCTTCAAGCTGCGACTGCCCTTTGTCCATTATCGCTTCGAGCTGCCCGATTATTTGCAGGGCCTGCTCATGTGCGCGGTCGATATGGCCGCCATTCCGCTGATGATGGAACTGCTCGGGATGCCCTTCGAGGCGGCCATTGCTATCGTCATGCTCAACGGGCTGTTGTATTTGACCCACCATCTTCTGGGCGATCCCGTGGTGCCCGGGTGGATTACCCCGGCCATTCCCTTGTTGATGATCTATGTAGAGTCGTTTCCGGAAGGTGTAGATCGGGTCCATGCCCTGATCGCCTTTCAGATGATGTTGGGTGTTTTTTCCATTTTCCTCGGTGTTACCAAACTGGCCGCCAAGGTGGTAACGGTCATACCCTCGGCCATCAAATCGGGTATTATATTGGGAGCGGGCATTGCTGCCATCACCTCTGTCCTGGAGGACGGTGGCCGCTTTGATCAATTTCCGATTACCATCGCCATCTGTGTGGGTATTGCTTTTTATTTGATTTTTTCCGATCATTTCCGGAACTTGATGAAAAAGGGAGGGTTGTGGAAAACAATCGGCAAACTCGGTATTTTTCCCATCATCATGCTGGCAGTAATCATAGCGCCCATCGTTATGGAAACCCCATGGCCCGATATCGAATGGGGCTTTACCAATCCTGATTTTGCCACCATGTTCGGCGAGTATACCGTTTTTGGGGTAGGACTTCCCCCGCTTAGCATGTTCTTAACGGCCTTGCCAACCGTTCTGGCGGCCTACATCGTGCTTTTTGGCGATGTCCTCCAAGGAAAGGCCATTTTGGAAGAAGCGAACGAGTTGCGTTCCGATGAGAAAATCGACTACGATTCCAACCGGGCCCATCAATTGTTCGGCGGCAGAAACCTTATCATGAGCATCTTCGGTCCGGATGTAGTGATGTGCGGTCCCCTGTGGGCTGCCATGCACGTGGTCATCGTGGAACGCTATAAGCAGGGGAAGGAAGCGATGGATTCCATTTTCGGCGGGGCCGGTTCGTTTCGATGGGGCACAAATACCGGACTGCTCCTGTTGCCCATCGTCAGTTTGGTAAGGCCCATTTTGGGAGTGGCGCTGGCACTGACATTATTGATCCAGGGGTATGTGAGCGTACGGATAGGCATTTTGGAAGCAAAGAACCAAAAAGATTTGGGCATTGCCGGGGTAATCGCCGGTATCTTGGTCGTAAAAGGGGCTACTTGGGCCTTTGCCGGCGGGGTTCTGCTAACCTTGTTGATACACGGCATGGATGCATTTACCCTTTCCAAAATAGACACCGAAGACGGAACAATACCCGTGGACAAATTTAAAAATCTTTAAAATAATAGGATGAGGACGAAAGCAGCGGTACTCCATGAGATGCATTTAAAAAGACCCTATGGCAAATCAAATCCTTTAAAGATAGAGGAAGTGGAACTCGAACCGCCGGGGCACGATGAGGTGGTCGTCAAAATACGGGCGGCCGGGTTGTGCCATTCGGATCTGTCGGTAATCGACGGCAACCGCCCGCGGCCCTTACCTATGGTATTGGGTCACGAAGCCAGTGGGGACATCGTAGCCTTGGGCGAGAACGTTAAACGCTTACAGGTAGGCGATCATGTGGTATTCGCCTTTCTACCTTCTTGTGGACACTGCCTGAATTGTGCCACCGGCAAGGCCGCACTATGCGAACCGGGTGCCAAGGCCAACGGGGAAGGCGTTCTGATGGGAGGACACAAACGAATCAAAAAAGAAAAGGAATACTACCACCATCATCTGGGCGTCTCCGGCTTTGCGGAGTATGCGGTCGCCTCGGTAAATTCATTGGTCAAGATCGAAAAGGATATCCCCTTCGATATCGCCGCCTTGTTCGGCTGCGCCGTAATGACCGGTGTAGGCGCGGTGGTCAACACCGCCCAGGTAAAAATGGGCGATACGGTACTGGTGGTCGGTCTGGGCGGCGTAGGTCTCTCCGCCATTTTAGGGGCACGTGCGGCCGGTGCCCGGCAGGTGATTGGCGCGGATATCAACCCGGAGAAAAGAAAGATGGCCCTGGAACTCGGCGCCCATCAAGTAATCGATTCTTCCCTGCCCGACGCTTTGGAAAATCTAATGGACATGACCCAGGGCGGGGTAGATGTCGCAACGGAGTTTGCCGGTGTAATCCCAGCCCTCGAATTCGCCTACCAGGCCACCCGGAGAGGCGGTACTACGGTCACGGCGGCCTTGCCCCATCCTGATGCCCGGCTTAGTATATCGCCCACCGGATTGGTAGGTATGGAGAAAACACTTAAAGGTTCTTATCTTGGTAGCTGCGTGGCACAAAGGGATATCCCAAATTATATAGACCTATACCGGAGCGATAGACTGCAAGTCGATAAACTGATAACCCACCGAATGGGTTTGGAGGATATCAACGAAGGTTTTGAAAGGCTGGCCCGAGGAGAGGCCATCCGACAGGTCATCCTATTCGACTAAACCAAAAAATTGCATATTTATGGTTGGCTTGAGAAACTTCATGCAAATTTTCGGACGGGCCGTTGTGAGCGGTTACTGCCTTCTATTTTTCTCTTGTAAGGAAGCCAAGGAAACCAAGATGTCTTCACCTGAAATAAGCGAAGCTTACCTGATCGAGGGCAGGCAGTTGAGTGAAAAACATTGTGTGTCGTGCCACTTGTACGCTCCGCCGGAACTGCTTCCGAAGCATATTTGGAAAGAGGAAGTACTGCCGAGAATGGGAGCCTTTCAAGGAATCTATGAGAAGGAAAGCCGCGCCGAACTCCTTGAGAAGGGCGAGGGCAGAAGTTTAGTGCTGCAAGCGAACGTCTATCCCGAGAATGCGACCATAGATACTACGGATTGGGAAAAAATCAAGGCGTATATCCTTAAAAATGCACCTGATGAATTGAAGAACAACACTGTAGAATTGAATACCCGGGAGCTTTTCAACACCGAAACTCCCAGGGCCAGAATTTCCCCGCCCATGTCCACCATGGTGCAGTATGAAGCGCAGTCAGGTTTGATTTATCACGGGGATGTAAAAAAAGACTACAGCACCATTAACATTTTCGATGCCGACCTGAAACCCGTGCAGTCCCTCGGTATACGATCGCCAGCAGTGCGTATCCGGGAAAAAAACGATGAATTGTGGGCCTTGCTGATGGGATCCTTCACTTCAACCGACGCGCCCAGCGGTAGTGTGATTAAATTCTCCAAAACCGAAGGTTCCACGGAATACACGACCCTTGACCCTGTGATAGAGGGCCTCCAACGTCCCGTGGATATGGCATTTGCCGATTTTGACCAAGATGGGGACGAGGATGTTGTGGTTGCCCAGTTCGGCAATTGGGCCGGTCGGTTGGAATGGTTCGAGAATAGGGGAGAAGAGCAATACGAACGTCATCTGCTATTCCAAAAAACAGGTCCCTCTAGGGTCATTGCGGAAGATTTGGACGATAATGGGCTGACGGATATTTTAGTCATGGTGACACAGGGCGAAGAAAGTTTGTACGCCTTGATCAATCAAGGTAACGGAAAGTTCAGCAGGCAAAAACTCCTACAACTTCCGCCGACCCACGGAAGCGTCACCTTTGAGTATATTGATATGGATGATGACGGTATTAAAGATATACTTCATGTCGCCGGGGACAACGCGGACTATAAAGCCATTTTGAAGCCCTATCATGGCGTTAGGATTTTTAAGGGAATGGGCGATTTTTCGTTTAAAGAAGTATTCTTCCACCCGATAAACGGTGCGTACAAGGCCTCTCCGGCGGACTATGATGGAGATGGCGACCTTGATATCGCCGTAATTTCCTTTTTCCCGGACTACTCGACTTCGGCCAAGGAATCACTGATGATGCTTGAAAATAGGTCCGAAAGAGATTCATTAAAGTTCGAAGCCTGTACATTGCCCGGATACAACACCGGAAGGTGGAACGTCATGGATAATGGGGATATTGATCAAGACGGCGCTTCCGATTTGGTATTGGGGTCTTTCGTTATCGACGATCCCTACAGTAGCCAGTCAGGTATAAAGACACAGTGGATGAAAGATAGCCCCATGCTTATAGTCCTCAAAAACCAATGGAAAAAATAAATCAAAAATTGAAATCAAATGATGCACCGAAGAAAATTTATCCGAAAATCCGGAATCGCCGGTCTCGGCCTTTCCATGCTGCCCGACCTTTCTTTTGCCTCTTCCACGTCCGTATCGCACATTATAGATCACAGCGACAAAATTTCGGCTAAAAAAATTACTGGCGGCCCCGAACAACATTGGTTCGGCTATTACGACAAATGGCAGATAGATACCACTGGAAGATACGCCCTCGGGAATCAGGTGCCCTTGTATTTTCGTTCTCCCACACTCGAGGACAGTCTACAAATCGGTCTTATCGATTTGGAGGACAACAATGCATGGAAGCCAATCGGTCAAAGTAGCGCCTGGGGGTGGCAGCAGGGCTGCATGTTACAATGGCTGCCGGCAAGCTCGGAAGAAGTCATTTGGAACGCCAGGCTAGAGGAAAGTTTTGTAAGCATTATTCAAAATATTAAAACCGGCCGGCGCCGCATTTTGCCGAAACCCATTTATACGCTGAGTCCCGATGGGCGTACCGGCTTCGGCGTAGATTTTGCCAGATTGCAGTTTTTCCGCCCCGGATACGGCTACGCCAGCGCTGATACATCGGTACCCGTAAAAGCACCGGAAGATACCGGAATCTATCGTCTGGATTTGGACAGTGGTGAGAGCCAGCTTATCGTATCCTATGCCGATTTGGCCAAGTTGGACCGACCCCTGGGTTCGGTTGCCGACAACTACCATTGGATCAACCATTTGCTGGTCAACCCTTCCGGTACGCGAATGATTTTCTTGAACCGTTCCAGACCGTACCCTACCCCCGAGGAATATCGCAAAGCGACCGGAAAAGCTCTCGATGGACCCGATGCCTTGTATACCACTCGGGCCATCACGGTCAATACCGATGGTAACGATTTGTATGCCCTGAACGACTCCGGTCAATTTTCGCATTTTATCTGGAAGGGAGACGATGCACTCTGTGCCTGGGCCAGGCCCGAGGACAACGACCAGGCGGCCTTCTATGTATTCGAGGATCAAAGCAAGCAGTATCAAATAGTGGGCGAGGAATCGATGACCCGTAACGGTCACAACACCTACGTGCCGAACACTAACAATGAATGGATTCTCAACGACACCTATCCAGGGGAGCAACGGGAACAAGAGCTGTATCTGTTTCATGTACCCAGCGGGCGCAAGGTGCTGTTAGGACGTTTTCGCGAGCCTAAAAAGTTTACCGGCGAATGGCGCTGTGACCTCCACCCACGCTGCAACCAACAGGGAACTAAAGTGTATTTCGATTCTACCCACGAAGGAGGGAAACGTCAGATGTACGAAGTTGATATCGAAAATATAGTTAAATCTAAATAATAGGTTGTTCTGCCTGCATTGCGGAAGTATAAAGTCAGAAGATAACACTTAGGCCTTTTCCGGCTGTTCACTTAAAAGCGGGGGAAAGGACTCGGCCCCTAAGGTGAACTTGCAACAAAAAAGGACAAAAAATTGAGGTGGTATTGGTTCAACGTGGATAGGTTTCCAATACATTTGTCCTATGCTGCACGCTGAGAAAATCAACTACTTCGATACTGCCGATATCGCCCTATTGGATGACCTTGCCTTGATCATGGGCGATAAATGCGGACCTATCGATCCAGAGGTCAAGGTTATTGTGACCATTCCCGCCAAAAACGAAGAAGACGGTATTTACAAAAGTTTGAGGTCCTTGGCGCTACAGACCGACCTGTACGGTAAAAAAGTTGCCCCAGGTCTTTACCATATTTTGGTTCTCTGCCATGATTGTTCGGACGGTACGATGGATGAATGCATGGATTTTTCCATCGAACACCCCGATATCGGGATTTCCGTACTCGAGGTTCGCGACCCCGTGGTTAACAATGTCGGGGCCGTACGACGCATCGGGATGCAGATCGCACAGAGCAAAATTCCCGATTCCAGAGGATTTATCGCGATGACGGATGCCGATACCATAGTGCATCCCAAATGGATATCCAACCTTCTAGGATATCTCAACAGCGATTACGATCTCATTTGTGGCAAAATTTTGACCAAAGGGGAACCGTTGGATCGCACGGTAGAGCAAGTGCTTGCCATGAAGAAGACCTACAATACCTACCGATTGGAACTGGAAAACACCCTTGCACCCATTCCTTGGGACGTATTTCCGAAGCACTGTGACAATTCGGGGCCCAATATGGCCGTTCGGGCCGATGTTTACGAGGAGGTCGGGGGTATGCATCCCCTAGGTTTCTGCGAAGACATAAATTTTTATGATACCGTGATATGGCAGGGACACAAGGTACGCCATTGTCCGATGACCGTGGTCACTACCTCGACAAGAACCTTGGCCCGCACGCCATGGGGTTTCGGAGCGGAGATCGGTCTATGGCGGCAAGGCGGTGCGGATTCCGTAAAAGTGGAAGGCCTGGCAGCCCTATTGGCCAGATATTCCATCAACGGACTACTGAAAGCGCATATTGGCGCACCCCAAGTGGCAACACGGATGGCGATAATGGAATTGAGCGGTATCGGTGCGGTCCAGTTGCAGGAATATGTGGACACCTACACCACTTGGTATGCAGTTGTGCACAAAATCGAAAAGCATCTTGACGGGTGCAAGGAATGGAGGAAAAGGTTTCCCTTGGTCCCTATCCGGGAAGCCTGCAGGCAGTTGGCGGCCTATCTTGCATCCACTTAAAGGTATTCACTGTCCTTTTGCCAAAGCTGAAGCCTATAGGTATCCTCTTGAAAGTGTACCGATTCGGTCAGGTCGCCTACCTTTTCCGCAAAGTTTTCGAACAGGTCGTGAACCATATCCCCGGTCAACGGATAGTCGGGTACAAAGGGTGTCCAGTGAACTAGAAGAACTTTTCCATTGGGGACCAGGTTTGCGTAAATATTTTCGAAAAGGTCCTGTAAATCACTTTTGTTGAGATAATATCCAATTTCACAACAGGTTATCAGGTTGTATCGGCCTTTTGGAAACTTCTGGGTCACGTCCCCCACCAAAAATTCAATGTTCCCGGACCCATGGCAATTTTTTACGGCTTGGTCGACGGCGGTTTCGCTGATATCGATCGCCTTTAAATGATTGCAGATGCCTGCCAACATTTCGGTGAAGACGCCGACCGAACAGCCCAGTTCAAGGGCGGAAGCCAACCTCCCCGAACCCAAAACGGATAGGGCCGTCCGATACTTCTTGAGTTCGTAGGGGCTTTCCCTAAAATTCCACGGGTCGTTTTGCCGGTGGTAGAGACGGTCAAAATACGCTTTTCCCAAAGTGGATCTGCCGGCCTTTTTATCCACAAAAAAGAACTCCTTGTCTCGCATAAAAGGTGCCAACTGCTCCCTGGAAAGTGAAAAACCGTTGGGGTCATCGAGTATTATGCCGCCGAATTGGGAAGCATGTTTTTGAATTGCGCGTTTTTTTATTGACATGACCTTTGAAATATCCAACCTGAAAGGTGCAGTTTCATCGATGGTCGGCCAATCTTCCGATTTTCCATTGGTCCACAACCAAATAGGATACTCCAACATAATGGGTCTGGAGGGAAGTGCTGTTATGATCCGTTCGGCCAATCGGTATACCGCGATATGGTCGGGATGCGGATCCCTTCTCCATGGAACTGCCAAGGTGGTAGTATCCACCCGTTCTACAATGGCGGCTATGCTTTCCTGCAGTTCTTTTTCCCGGTCCTTCGGGAGATGTGGCAGACCCGAGTCCTGCTCCCGCATAAAGTGAATGTCGTCATTGCTTACGCCCAGTTCGGCACAGGCCTCCGCCGCTTCCCGCTCACGAAGGCCGCGCAAGACCTTTTTAGGATGGGTCCTTGATGTATGGGAGGCCGAACCGTCGGTAACAAAGATTACGGAAACCCTTGCTCCCCGCTCTGACAGCATCGCAATCAGGCCCCCGCACCCCAAACTCTCATCATCCGGGTGGGGGGCGAGGACCGTAAGGTTTCCGAAGTCCTCTACCAACCTGTCCCGGTTCAACCAAGGGGCGTTAAGAACGTTCTCTTCCGTCATATAAGCCATTCTATATTTTGAAAGTACTTCCAATTTGCTGTAAGACCCTATCGGGTCCAGGTTGTTTCAGGTAGACGGAAAGGTCACGGTGAATGCGTTCCAAAGGATGTGCGGCAATCATGCCCTGAAGACCAACGGAAAGTTCGCACAGTTGTAGCGTTTCCTCGCATATTTCCCTTACAACGGTCCGGAACATGTTCGCATATCGGACACACTCCGAAGGGCTCTTGTACCTTCGGTCCATGACCTTGCCCATCTCGCTAAGCCATAGGTTGCCGGTCTCCCGTAAAATGGAAAGCCTGGCCAACCGGGACACCTGCTCCGTAGCATCGGTCCTTTCCATATCTTTGAGATGCTTGAAGGTCGCACGAAGGGCCGCCTCCGCTCCCCCGAGCTGTACCGCCGCAAAACGGGCGGCCCCTCCGCTGAAATCAGGCTCGGCCACGTAGTTGTACGCCTTACCAACAATCTGTCCTTCCTCAAAATTTTTCCCGCTAAAATCAAAACGACAGCTTACGGACGACTTCATGCCCATGGGCCTCCAATACGTAAAATCCTCTTCGACATCGTATTCGTCCAGATGTAGAAGTACCATATAACTACCATCCGGCCCTTCGGCCGTAACAATGGGCCTTTCGATATGTTTGGCACCGGAACAGAACGTTTTGGCACCTTGAAAGACGTATGTTTCTCCATTCTGTTCGAAACGCAACCGCTCCGAGGGCAGCTCACTGTTCCAAATTCCGAAGAGCTTACCGTCGATCGCTTCTATGAAGTACTTTGATTTTTGGGACTCCGACCCGAACCTCGATACCAGCAACATTGCATTGATATGGCCTTCGAAGATTCGGCCCAATGATAGGTCGTAGGCTCCGAATTCCTTCAGTTTTTCTAATAGTTGGGTACTGTTGTGCTCAATCCCGGCTCCAAACCCGCCATATTCGGTGGGAACACTGAGACCGGTTAAACCTGTCGAAGCAAGGTACTTTAAGCCCTTTAAAGGAAATTTTTCGTCATCGGTAGTATAGGATGAAGGGATTGTACCGTCCATCTAACTTGACTTGTTATTCCCGTTATATCGGATACACATGAGCCTGATATTTTATACGACGTTAAAAGTGATTGAACTTCTTAATTGAGATCGTGCTGGTTTTCAGACCATCGCCATTCCCGCCGTAGAAGTTCGCTCGAGAAGTTTGACGACCGTTCCGATATAATTATTTCTTCTTTTTAACGGCTACTTTCTTATTCCTGCCGCCCTTACTCGATTTGAGTTTTTTCAATTTCCTCTCCAGTATATGTATAAGCTCGTTGGTGGTGAACGAAGTCCTGGCCGTGGCCGAACCAATTAAATATCCTATTTCATCACCGGTTTCCGAAACGGAGTGTTCTATACTACCCTTGAGTTCATCGATTGCATTTTCCAACTTTGCGACCGCCAATTCAGTTTCCATCCTTAGTCTTGCCCTTGTATCCCGCCCGCTACCGGGGGCATATAATATTGCTACTGCGGTGCCAAGGGTTGCACCGACGATTCCTGCCAAGAACAGCTTTCCGGAGTTTTTAGAATTATCCATATCAATTAATTTAGTGTAAAGGTGGGCTTAATTGAGGTTTTCGAAGAGCACAAAACGTATCATTTTTAGCTGTTTGCCTATTATAATTCTACACGTTTGTACACATACCCTGAGTAAAAGCGGCTATTGTATCTGTGAAGGGGATTGTGAACAATCTGATTCCCGATAGGCCAAAATTGCAAATGCAACATGCCTGAATTGGGATTACCGCCTATACCGATCTATTTAGGCTTACTGGCCAGAACTTTTTCCTCCGATGCTTAAAAGTTCGTCCCACTGCGTAGTATATCTGGGACTGCAATGTTCTTTGATCAGTGCCCACTGTTTCTCGCGGTTCCCTACGCTTGCCAGTTTGACCTTGTTCTTGCCGAACTTGTTGTTCATACTGTCCATGATATCCGTGATCGTATCACTTTCGATTTTTTGGGGGCTGGCGAACAGGTCGGACTGTATTTCGTTCCGCCCTACCAGATGGGCCAAGTTCACGCCGACCTTTTTGTAGCGGTAGCCCGGTCGGTAGATTTGCTTCAGGCCTTTTAGTGCCTCCTTTGTCAGCTTGACGGTGCTATCGGTCGGGGTATCCAAGGTCATCACGATTTTGTTCCTGTACTGACGGTCGATGGCACTGTGCTGATTGGTCTGAAGGGATATTTCTATCTGGGTCGCGGCGCTTTGTTGCTGCCTCAGTAGATCGGCTACCTCCGCTACATAAAAACTACAGGCCTCTTCGATAAGGCTATAATCGGTCAGCTTGAAACCGAACGATTTTGCCGTGCCAATCCCTTTTTTCGGTTTCGGTTCGACCATGAATTCTAGGCATGGAAGGTTGTTCAGCTCCCTCCAAAGGCGTTCCCCGATAACGGTCATCTCCTTCCTGACCCAGGCGACCGGCATTTCGGAAAAGTCCAGGGCGGTTTTCATATTCTTTTCCTTTAGTCTGGCGGCATGCTTTTTCCCAATGCCCCAGATATCCTCCACCTTGAGGCTGCCCAAAAGATTCTTTCTTTTTTCCTCGGTATCGACCACGTATACGTTGTCGTTCTCCGGAATTCTCTTGGCAAACTTATTGGCCAGTTTTGCCAACGACTTGGTTTCGGCCACCCCGACGCCGACGGGAATACCGGTATGGGAGAGAACGGTCTTTCTTATTTCGTGCGCCAGGGAGTCCAAGCCATCTTTCGGATAGTCGGATAGTTCCACGAAGCTCTCATCGATACTATATTCCTCGACCCGATCAGAAAATTGATGCAAGGTATCCATTACCCTTCGCGACATATCGCTGTACAGGGTGTAATTGGAGGAAAAATAGGTGACGTCGCTATTGTCCAGCAGTTTGCGTATTTTGAAGACCGGCTGGAACATAGGAATTTCTGCTAGTGCCTTGGCCTCCTTGTTGGCGGCAATGATACACCCGTCGTTGTTGCTCAGTACCACAACGGGCCTGTTGCGCAGATCCGGCCTGAATACCTGTTCGCAGGATGCATAGAAACTGTTGCAGTCTACCAGTGCAATCATAGTACCGATTTGATGATGTAGGTAACGGTGCCCCAAATTTCCAGTTCATCGGGATGACCTTCGTCAATTCTCAGGACATTGAAGCTACCCTCCGATATGGCCAGGACAAGTTGGCCTGTTTTCGGTTTCCGGGACTTATCGATGATCAACACGTCATCCTTATGGATATTGAATTCCTTAAAAACATCGTCAATGACCCTAACAAAGAAGGTCGCGGAAGAATTGGCCACCAGTTCATCGTTCAGGTCTATCCGCGGTTCGCCATAATGGGTAGCGGGGCTCGAAAAACCGGTCTGGGTGGGTCGCTTTACCCGGTACTTTTTGCTTGACCTCTTGATTCCATAAGCCTTCGTCTCGTCCATAGCTCAAAATTTTTCAAATCAGGGGTTATGACAATTCCAGATTCTGCCCAATCGGG
>JBAUIP010000017.1:0-5443 GCA_049683055.1 Pricia sp. | reverse complement strand
CATGAAAACATCCTTGAAAAAACGTATTCTTATTCCCGTTGTAGCCGTAGTCTTATTCATATCCGGTAGCAGTTTCGTCAAAAGCGATTTTTTTGAAATTGCCAAACAGATTGAAATTTTTACTACGCTGTTCAAGGAACTGAACATGAACTATGTCGACGAGACCAATCCCGCCGAGCTGATGGATACCGCCATCAAGAACATGCTCGAGGATCTAGATCCCTATACCACTTTCCTCAACGAACAGGATGTCGAGACCTATCGCATCAACAATGCCGGCGAATATTCCGGAATCGGGGCCCTAGTGCGCTCTTCGGAGGATAAGTTGCTTATCGTCGAGCCGTACAAGGATTATCCGGCGGACAAAGCGGGACTGAACGCCGGCGACGAAATCCTGAAAATCGGCGATATCGACGTGTCGGAGTTCGAGGATAATGCCAGCGAGCTGCTAAAGGGCGCCAACGATACCTCGGTCGAAGTGACTTACAGACGACAAGGCGAGACCAAAACTACTACGATAACCCGCGGAGCGGTCGAAGTCGATGCGGTGCCTTACTATCAGATGATTGGAGACCAAACGGGATATATCGTGCTATCGAGGTTCAACTCCAAAGCCTCGAGCCAGACCAAGGCGGCCTTGGTCGACCTCAAAGGAAAAGGGGCCGAAAAAATCATTTTAGATCTGCGGGACAACCCTGGCGGACTCTTATCGGAAGCCATCAACGTCACCAATCTTTTCGTGGAAAAGGGCGAGCTAATTGTCACCACCAAATCAAAGGTCAAAAAGTTCAATAGCGAATACCGGACCCGGAATAAACCGGTCGATACGGAGATTCCCCTGGTCGTTATCGTCAACGGCGGAAGTGCCTCGGCCAGCGAAATTGTCTCCGGCGGACTGCAAGACCTCGACCGGGCGGTAGTAATGGGTGCGCGCAGCTACGGAAAAGGTCTCGTTCAACGGCCCTTGAAATTGACTTATGGCACACAGCTCAAAGTGACCATCAGCCGGTACTACACTCCCTCTGGAAGGTGCATCCAGTCTTTGGACTATTGGAGCCGCGACGAAAATGGGAATGCCGTGCAGAAAACGGAATTCAACGACTTCACCACCCGTAATGGCCGGAAGGTGCAAGATGGCGGTGGGGTACTACCGGACATTCAGATTACCTCGGCCAAGGCAAACGAACTGACCACGGCCCTACTCGAAAACCATGTCATTTTCGATTATGCGACCCAGTATTATTATAATAATCAATTGGAAAGTACCGATGATTTCCAATTTTCGGAAAGCAACTATCAGGATTTTAAAAGTTATGTGTCCAAAAGTGATTTCTCTTACGAGACCGAAACCGAAAAGGTGCTGAAAAAGGCCATGACCGACCGCGAGGAGGTCATTTTCAACGAGGCCATCGAAAACGACTTCAAGACATTGCTTTTGGACATTGAAAAAAGTAAAGTGACCGCCTTGGAAGACTTCCAAAAAGAAATCCAACAAAAACTGGAGGATGAAATCGTCAAGCGCTATTTCTACCGCGAAGGCCTCTACGAGTACTACCTTGACAACGACGAAGCCATTCTCGCGGCTACGGAACTGTTGGGCAATACTTCTAAGTATGATGGAATTTTGAAGTAGTGATTTATATGCAGTACGCTTATCGCCCAAGTTAGAAACTCCATTAAAAGGATGAGCGACCCTATATCGGTTCTATCAATCGATAGTCATAAAGTTAACCTATCGGCTACGTCGGCGTCTATGGCATTAAATCAGAACGAATACCATAGCCGTACCCTTGTATTTCAGCTTTTATCGGCCTGTGGCTCTTTCATTATTTGAAAGCTTTTTTCTGTCTGCGCGATTTTGTGCCCCTGTTCCATTTGCTTCTCAGGCTCAGCTACCTTTCCCAACCCGGTTTCACCGCTTCGCTCAACCTCTTTGTCCAATACGCTTTCATCCACTTTTTGCCCGGCTTCCATCTCCATGATCAAATTGGCGATCAAGGCCGTCCATCCGGTCTGGTGCGAGGCGCCGAGCCCCCTGCCGGTATCCCCGTGGAAGAACTCATAAAAGAGATGCTGCTCCCTGAAATGTTCGTCCTTTGAGAATAACGATTGCGCATCATCGGAATGATACTGGTATTTTCCGGTCCCGTCCCGTTCAAAAAGGCGAACCAATCGTTTGGTCAGTTCATCGGCAATCTCGTTCAGGTCCAGTTTGGTGCCCGACCCCGTAGGGAATTCATAGCGATAGGATGGTCCATAAAATTTATAGTACTTGCGTAGCGATTGAACGATCATATAGTTCAAGGGTATCCAAATAGGCCCGCGCCAGTTAGAGTTGCCCCCGAACATCCCGGAGCGGCTTTCTCCCGGTTCGTACTGAATCATATGGTGGCCATGGTGTTTGAAGACATAGGGATGCTCTTTGTGGTACTTGGAAAGCGAACGGATGCCATAATCGGACAGGAACTCGTCTTCGTCGAGCAGGCGCTTGAGAAGGTGCTCCAACCGGAAGCCTCGCATGATGGAAAAGAGATAGTTTCCGTCCGCATTGGCCTCTTCGATCCGCGAAATCAGGGAGGCGAGGTCAGGTCGTGTCAAAACGATCTGGGCGGTTCGGGCCTTAAAATTCTCTAGCTGCTCGAAAAGGTCTTTGTTCAGAATTTCAACGGCAAACATAGGAATAATGCCTACCAAAGATCTCACCTTTAGGCGGTCGGTCATACCGCTGGACATCTCGACCACATCGTAGTAAAAGTTGTCCTCGTCGTCCCAGAGCGAAATGTCCTTCTGGCCTATGTGGTGCATGGCCCAGGCGATGTTCAGAAAATGGCGAAAGAACTTGGCGGCCGATTCTTCATAGGCGTCATCCTTCTCGGCAAGCTCCAGTGACATGCGCAACATATTGAGGGTGAACATGGCCATCCAACTGGTGGCATCGGCCTGTTGCATGCGGGTAATACCGGGTGGCATATGATTGCGGTCGAACACGCCAATGTTGTCTAGGCCTAGAAATCCTCCCTCGAACAAGTCCGTGCCGTGTTTGTCCTTTTGGTTGACCCACCAGGTGAAATTAATGAGCAGTTTTTGAAAGGCCTTTTCCAAAAAATTCCGGTCGCCAATGCCAGTGTGCTCCTTATCCTTTTCATAAACGTTCCATACGGCCCAAGAATGTACAGGGGGATTGACATCGCTGAAATTCCACTCGTAAGCGGGAATCTGGCCGTTCGGATGCATGTAATTTTCCTGTAGCACGAGCAGCAGTTGTTCCTTGGCGAAATACGGGTCGATTTCGACGAAGGAAGCCATATGGAAGGCGAGGTCCCAAGCCGCGTACCAAGGGTATTCCCACTTGTCGGGCATGGAGATGACGTGCCGGTTGGTCAGATGCTGCCAGCTCAAATTCCGCGGTCCGGGACGATAGGGCTTCGGCTCGCCGGGTCCGCCAAAAAGCCATTTGAAAACATCATAGTAGTAAAACTGTTTGGTCCAGAGCAGGCCCGAAAAAGCTTTTTTGGCAATGGCCTGATGGGTGGCAGGAAGATTTTTATGCAGGGTTTCCTCATAAAACTCCTCACACTCCCCGATTCTTTGCTCGAAGATAGAATCGAAATCCGCCCAAGGTTTTGTTAGCTCTTTCTTACTCAAGCGAATCCTTACCGTTTTTTCTTGGCCCGGCTTCAGTCGAAATTTATGCCAAACGGCCATTTTCGAACCAAATTTCTTTGGATTTACCGATTTCTTGCTTCCGTCGACAACCCGGTCGTTGATTCCATCCTTAACGTAGTCCGCTTTGTTGGGTACATCATAAATCCGCTGATTGTTGGTCTCGTTCTCACAGAAAAGCTGGCGGCCCTTTTCGTGGTACAGATAATACTGCCCATTCCTAGAACTCTGCGATTGAGCGCTTTTCTTGCTGGTTGCCTTAATTTTCGGACGTTGGAAACGCTTGTTGTGCTTCCAGAAATTACGGAACCACAGATGCGGAAGTACATGTACGGGCGCCGTCTTTTTGCCTCGGTTAACCACCGTTACCCGCATTAGGATATCATCTGCCTCGGCCTTGGCATATTCGATGAAACAGTCGAAATAGGCATTCGATTTAAAACAATCGGTATCCAAAATTTCGTATTCCGTTTCCTCCCGGCTCCGCTTATTCTTCTCGACCAGTTCGGAGTAGGGATATTCGTTATGAGGATATTTGTAAAGGTATTTGCAGTAGGAATGAGTTGGGGAAGAAACTTGGTGAAAATAAAGCTCCTTAACATCTTCGCCGTGGTTGCCCTCATTGTTCGTAAGGCCGAACAGTCGTTCTTTCAGCATGGAATCCTTACCGTTCCAAAAAGCAGGCGCCAAGCATAATATTTCCCTGGAATCACAAAATCCCCCGATGCCTTCTTCGCCCCATCGGTAGGCGTTGCTACGGGCCTTTTGGTGGTCGACAAATTCCCAGGCATGGCCGTATTCGCTATAATCTTCGCGGACGGTGCCCCATTGTCTTTCGGCCAGGTAAGGGCCCCATTTTTTCCATTTAGTGTAATTGTCGGATACCGCCAATCTTTTGGCCTCCGCTCCTTTTTGAATCATGTTTGAATGGTGGATATTTGGTTTGGGGGTTTTTCACAAATGTAACCGGAATCCTTAAAAAAGACCTCTTATTCCCGTTAACATCGCCTAAAATACCGATTATTTTTTATTTGGATGAAGCACAGCGCGGAATTACTTTTCCATTTTATCGAATCGCAAAAAATGATGTGCCATCGCTAAGAAATTATTAATTTAGGATGGAGGATTTCATCCTTATTAAAATACGGAACGATAGTGCAAAAAATTCATTCATCGGAACTATTGCTCGACACCCGGTCCATGCTGGGAGAAGGCCCCGTCTGGGATGTACGGAAGCAAGTATTGTTCTGGGTCGATATCGAAGGAGGCGTACTCCATTGCCTGGACCCATCCACTGGTAAGCAAAAACAATGGTCCGTAGGCGAAATGGTCGGGGCGGCCATACCAACGGAGCAAGGCCATATGCTTCTTGCCCTCGAAACAGGTCTGGCGACTTTCCATTTCGATACGGAAACTCTTGATAAACATGGCGTATTAAGGGATTTCGACCCAAAAATGCGCTACAATGATGGAAAGGTCGGTCCGAATGGCGATTTTTGGATCGGCAGCATGCATAAGGAAACCGAACCGGAAGCAGGCAGTCTTTATCGCGTCGACCGCCATTTTCAGGTGGAGGAAAAAATAGGAAAGACCAGCATTTCAAACGGAATGGCTTGGACTTCGGACAACAAAAGTTTTTATTATAGCGACACCGCGACCTACGAAGTCTGGCGCTTTGACTATGATATATCCACCGGCGAAATTTCCGGTTGCGAGGTGGCTTTCACGATTCCTGAGGGCTACGGAGGGGCCGACGGCATGTGCATTGATGCCGAAGATA
>JBAUIP010000016.1:0-3962 GCA_049683055.1 Pricia sp. | reverse complement strand
GTCTAAAAAATTAAAGTATTTAATTATATACCAACTATTTAAATTTTAATATATAAATAATAGATTCACATTTTCTGATTTAGACAATTTTCTAAGATTTCGGATTTTTTTGGGAAAGTAATCAGCGCGTATTGATGTTTTCAATCCTGCTCTTGGAGCATTTTTATCTCGTCGCGAAGTTGGGCGGCTTGCATAAAGTCCAGTTCCTTGGCCGCTTTTTCCATGGCCTTCCTTTTGGTTCGGATGAGCTTCTCGATCTGGTCCTTGGTCAAATATTGGAGGTCAGGTTCCGCGGCGCGCATTTCCTCTTTTTGAAAATGATAGGTGGAGACGGAATTTTTGGATAGGGCACTGTCCAAGTTCTTTTTGAGCGACATGGGGGTGATATTGTGCTCTTTATTGTAGGCTGTCTGTTTTTCCCGACGGTAATCCGTTTCGTCTATGGTCTTTTGCATGCTGGCCGTAATCTTGTCCGCGTACATAATAGCCTTTCCGTTGAGGTGCCTTGCCGCCCGGCCAACGGTCTGGGTCAGGGAGCGGTTATTGCGGAGGAATCCCTCTTTGTCCGCATCTAAAATGGCGACCAACGATACCTCGGGCAGATCTAGACCTTCCCGGAGCAGGTTGACACCTATAAGTACGTCGAAAATTCCTTTCCGCAGATCTTGCATGATTTCGACCCTTTCCAAGGTGTCCACGTCACTGTGGATATAGCGGCAACGGACATTTATACGGGTCAAATATTTCGCCAGTTCCTCGGCCATTCGCTTGGTCAAGGTAGTGACCAGTGTACGCTCGTCTTTTTCGACCCGCTGCTGGATTTCTTCCACTAGGTCATCGATTTGGTTCAGGCTGGGGCGAACGTCTATGATTGGATCCAAGAGTCCCGTCGGACGGATGATTTGCTCCACATAAACTCCCTGACTCAGTTGCAACTCGTAATCGGCGGGAGTGGCACTGACGTAAATGACTTGATTTTGAAGCGCCTCGAACTCCTCAAATTTCAGGGGACGGTTGTCCATCGCCGCCGGAAGGCGGAAGCCATAATCCACCAGATTGACCTTTCGCGACCGGTCGCCCCCGTACATGGCGTGTACTTGGGGAATGGTCACATGACTCTCGTCGACCACCATTAGATAGTCATCGGGAAAATAGTCCAACAGGCAGAAGGGACGGGTGCCCGGTAGGCGACCATCCAGATAGCGGGAATAGTTCTCGATACCTGAGCAATAGCCGAGCTCCCGAATCATTTCCAAATCAAAATTGGTGCGTTCTTCCAAGCGTTTGGCTTCCAAAGGCTTTGCGATGTCCTTGAAATAATCGATTTGTTTGACCAGATCGTCTTGAATTTGGTGGATGGCATTTTGTAATACATCCTGCGAGGTCACGAACATGTTCGCGGGATAGATATTCAGGGTATTGTAGACTTCCAACACATTGTTATTAAAGGGGTCAAAGGCCTCTATCTCCTCAATTTCATCCCCAAAAAAGTGGATGCGAAAGGCGTGGTCGGCGTAGCTGGGAAAGACATCCACAACATCCCCTTTGACCCTGAAATTCCCGTTCCGGAAATCCGCCGTAGTCCGGGAATACAAGCCTTGCACCAGTTGATGCAAAAATTTGGTCCGGGCGATAACCTGGCCCTTTTTGATTCGAATTACATTTTTCTGGAATTCCACTGGATTCCCGATACCATAGAGGCAGGATACCGAGGCGACCACGATAACATCACGACGCCCCGAAAGTAGCGAAGACGTAGTACTTAGGCGCAGTTTTTCGATATCCTCGTTGATGGAGAGATCCTTTTCGATGTAGAGTCCCGAAGTGGGAATAAAGGCTTCAGGCTGGTAATAATCGTAGTAGGATACAAAATACTCCACTGCATTTTCGGGAAAAAACTGCTTGAACTCCGAATATAGTTGCGCGGCCAAGGTCTTGTTATGCGCCAGCACCAACGTTGGCCGCTGGGCATTCTCCACCACATTGGCGACCGTAAAGGTCTTTCCCGATCCGGTCACGCCCAGCAGGGTCTGGTACCGTTCCCCGGACGCCATCCCATCGGACAATTGCTTGATGGCCTGGGGCTGGTCGCCTGTAGGCTTGAACTGTGATACTACCTTGAATTTCATCCCCTAAAATTACGAAAAGAAGGATGGTCTGGAAAGAATGAATTTGGGAAAATGGGCCGATTATCGTTTCAGGGTAAAATGTCCACTGATTTCTTGGTTTCCGTCCTCGGCCTTGAACCAATAATCCGATTCGGGAAGGGATTTCCCGTTGAAGGTGCCGTCCCAGCCGGGGCTACGGGAATCGATTTGGGCCAATAGCGCACCGAAGCGGTCGAAAACGTAGATAATTTCCAGTTCGATATCCGCATTTCCCTCGGGTGCGACGAACTGCCAAAGGTCGTTGACGCCATCCCCGTTGGGCGTGAAGAACTTCGGAAATCCCTCTAAGGTCAGATCGGGCTCTATATTTTCCTGAACGGTGCCGCATCCATTTTTATCCCTAACAAAAACGGTGTACGAACCAACGGGTACTCCGTCAAAGATATTGGCATCTTGATATGGACCTTCACTGTCGTCCAGTGCGTATTCGTAGTCCCCGCTACCGTCGACCTGCACGGTGATGCGGATGCCGTTGGCCTGTCCGCTGATATCCAAGCCGGTAATGGTAGCGATTTCGGAAGGCACGACAACGAAGTCCTTTGAACTGGCACATTCCACCGTATTGCCCGATTGCGAGGCCACATTATAGGCTTCGTAGCGGTACATTCCCTCTTCGGTCAGGGCTACTTCCGCCGTTTCCGATAGCAGCGTTTCCGTTCCGTCAATCCCGATTTTGAACCAGCGATAGCCATCGGCCTCGTCGTTCGCGGCAACGCTATAGGGAGCTTCATTTTCGCAGAAGGAAACGGTATCGGGAAAATCGATTTCAGGATTCAAGGAAACGAATTCGCCGGTGGTCGTATCGAGAAACGGACCACAGCCCAAGATGGTGGAAAATGTGGTCTGCGAGCATCCGAAGGCCTCCCCGGCATCGTTGAAGGGCACGATGGTAGCGAAAAAAGTGCGGTTGGGCTCAAAATCGATGACGAAAGTGGAATTTCTGGCGAAGGTCGCTTGATCGAGAACGTCATTTTGGAACGGACTGGAACCGACGGATACGATGTAACCATCCGCGTCGGGCACTTCGGGCCACTCCAGAAAAGGGGTGAGGGGAACGTTGATGGCGCCGTTGGCGGGACTACTAAGCTGCGTGCATCCCGGCAGGGGCTGTAGGTCGCTAGTCGTAAAACTGTATTCCGTACAGGGGCCCGTGGCCGTTCCGTTCTCGTTATAGGGCACGATACGCACAAAAATTTCCTCGTTTACCGGTAGGTCCGTCACGGGCTGATATCTGGTGGATGCCACTATATTTTCATCCACCAGCAAATCGCCGGCCCCAGGGGTGGTGCTGATAGTCAGGTTATAGCCGGTCGCGGTCGGGGCATAGTTCCATGAAATGCCCGTTCCAACGGCAACATCGGTCTGTCCGTTCGCGGGATACACAGGTTCCGTACAGTCCGGCATTGTGGTCACATCTTCTGTGGTGAACAATTCGCTGGAGCATTCGATATTGTCCCTATCGAAAAAGAACAGTTCGACGGTGACGTAAATATCGGTCTGCTCGGGCAGACCCAAGGGAGGTTGTATCGAGGTGGCGACGCCGACGTTGCGTTGGCTAAGTATGTCGTCTGCCCCGGGCGAGGTTCCGACGGATACCAGATATCCGGGAGCGCCTTCGACGGAATTCCATGAAATGAGGGCATCGACCGGCACGCCAACATCCCCGTTTTCGGGACCGTTGAGCCGGGGACACGCAAATTGCGCGAAAGAGGATAGGCTCGCGAGCAACACCGCAAGATATAGCAGTTTTTTTAGCATTCGAAAAAGCAATTCAAACGCATCAATATACTAAAT
>JBAUIP010000015.1:0-4620 GCA_049683055.1 Pricia sp. | reverse complement strand
AAATCGCGCAATTGTAGGATTGCGCGATTGGGCCTTCCCAAATCTTATTGTATTTCAGGTTACAACCATATGGATTTATCGTGGTGACATTATTATTGGGTTTCCAATGGAATGATAAACGGCTATTGAAGATTTAGTCCGGTCAAATGATTAATAAGGATTAATTTAACGCTTTTTATGAAATTCTTAACTCTTTTGTAGGAAATTTCATAAGTATTACCTAAGTTTACCATCCCAACGCTTAAAAATGTTATTTAAGTTGCTATTTACAGCTCGAAAACGACAAACTTTAACCTAATAGTTCCCCTAAACTAGTAGTATTATGGAATACTTTCTGTTTTTTATTTGGCTTTCATTTATGTTTCTTTTGTTCTACCGAATTTTCAGTGCGCGCAAGGCCCTGCGCAAACTTTTAAAGACTACTGCCAAATAGTTCCGCATCCTTCTTCCGAAAAAGCAAACCTTTTTTCCTTTTTTTCCGTAAGTAGTACTGAACCTAAAGACTACTTGTTATGGAATATGTTTTCTTCGTTTTATGGATTTTTTTAATGGCTTTTGCGACGGTCAAGATGATAGTTGCTTATTATGACCTGCAAAAGGAATTAAAAACGTTGGATACACTGATGAACGAAGAAGAGGCATGAGTTATCCGCTCCATTCTTCAGCGGGAAGAATTCAAGCGAACGTTTCAGTAATCTCCATTTTAATTAAGAAGTCTCCTTACCAAAACGGGTAGCAATAGTAAATCGAGTACCAAAGCGGCCAACAGGGTCACACTTACCAGCAGACCTATCGTCACGCTAGGAGCGTGAACGGAAAATAACAGGATCAAAAATCCGAAAAAAAGTGTCATAGTTGTAATGATGAGCGCCCTTCCGGTTTCCAAAAAGGTAACCCGAAGGGCCTCTTCTTTATCCAAGCCTTTGTCCACTCCGATTTTATACCTTCCCAAAAAGTGGATGCTATCGTCAACGGCAATCCCGAAAACGATGGCAAAGACTACGGATATCATCGCTTCAAGCGGAATCCCAAAAAATCCGAGCAAGGCGCCGGCGAACAGTAAGGGCAGTAAGTTGGGCAAGAGGGCGATCAGCAGCATTTTTAGGTTCCTGAACAGCAGGGCCATGACCAAAGCGACCAGTAGCAGGCCCATCAAGAGCCCTTGCATCAAGCTTTCCCTAATGTAAAAGGAGTTCTTGTCCAGCAAAACCCCAGATCCGGTCAACCGGAAATCCACTTGGGCCGTGTCCGTTTCCGTGTTGATAAACTTTCTGATTTCGGCGTACATGCCGTTTAAAGTATCGGTGCCGATGTCGAGCACCCTGGCGCGGATGCGGGTTTTGGTCTCATCGGGGTTAACGAATTTTTCCCATTGCTTCCGGGCCAGTTTCCGGGCATCCCTTTTATAGCTTTTCAAGGTGGCAGGGTCGGGCGGTAGGACGAAGGAGTCGGATTTGTTAAGGTGATGCGCCTTGTGAATAGCTTTGTACAGGGTGTTGGCCGATCGTACATTTTGTATTTCAGGGCGTGCCTTTAAGTGCTGCACTACCTTTTCGGTTTCCCTGACCAACGGAAAATCGGTGACTTTTTTGTTTTTCTTGGCGCTCACTGCAACCTCCAAGGGGCGGAAACCGGAGTAGTTGCGTTGGAAAAACTCAAAGTCCCCAGCGATAGTACTTCCGGTCGGCAGGCTCTCCTTGATTTGATAATTGGTATTGATTTCGGTGATGCCCACAATGCAAAGCAGGGCAAAGGCCAGACTTCCGTAAAGGATGCTGCGGTGCCGTGTTTTTGTAAACCGATTGATACGCGCTAGGCCTTTGTCCCAAAAATCTGATGCATTCTTTTTGGGCAACACGAGGGATTTTCGCGGCCAAGTAATCAGTATACTGGTCAAAAAAACTACGGTAACGAAGGCGACCAGAACGCCCAAAGCGGCATTAATACCGAACTCGCTAATACTGCTCGATTTAGAGGTCAGTAGGGTAGCGAAACCAATGGCCGTAGTGACCGAGGTCAATAGGGTCGACCTACCTACTTCCCTAAGCGTAGAGAGAATGGCATCCTGTTTTGAGAAACCAGTCCCTAGTTTGTAAAGATAGTTGTCCACTATATGAATGACATCCGATGTCCCTACGATAAGCAAAAGAATGGGATAGAAGACGGCCATGGCATTGAGTTCCTTTCCCAAAACGGATAGCAATCCCAAAAACAACAATAGCGCGGCACTGACCGAAACTAGGGCGACTAGCACGACAACAATCCTACGATATACCAAAAATAGGGTGAGCGTAATTAACGCCAAGGCAGCCACACCCGTAAAGATGGATTCGTTTTTTTGCATGCTGACCAGAGCTTCGTAGAAATACGATCGGCCAAGTAAATGGTAGTTGTTCAGACCGTTGTTGTCGAGTTCCCGACGCACCGCGGCCAATAGCTTGATGCTCTGGTCATGGTCCAGCTTGTCTTCCGTCTCTAGGGCGAGTACCAATGAGGTTGCCTTTTCATCGATTAGGGCGTTTACGAATAGTCCGTCTTCCTTGATTTTTTGAAGGTCGGCAATGTATTTTTGCGGATTTTCACGATGGATAATGGGTAACCGAATGTATCCGAAGGATGTTTTAAGAGGATAGGATAAGGTGGTGAGCGATTGGCTTTCGGTCACATAGGGAAATGTATTGGCATTTTGGCATAGTTTGTGGAACCGCTCTAGGAAATCCCGTTCGAAGACGGTAGGATGGTTCTTGACGGCTACCAATAAAAAATTGTCGTCCGTTCCGAATTCTTTGGTAAATTGCCGATAAAATATAAGGTCTTCGTCTCCTTCCGGAAAAAATTGGCCGAAATCGAACGAAAATTTTAGTTGTCCCAAAGAAAACGCCGAACCTAGGCAAAGCAGGATAAAAACGGTCAACAAAGTTTTCTTTAGAGCAAGAATTTTCTGCATGGATGTCGGTTCTTACCGAATTTAGCCGTTAAATTAAGTATTCGTTCCGCATTGGCGGATACGATAAGAAAAATAGCAACGTTATCCCATTGATGAAGCATAAGAACCGATTGCCATTTATAATTCTACTCTGTTTTTTCCCATTGATTATCGGGGCACAAGATTCCAAAGTGGATGCTAAACAGGATAAAGTCCAAGATTCCACCAAAAATCTAAAAATATCCGCCTTTCCGGTCGCTTTCTATACCCCGGAGACCGCCTTCGGTTTCGGCGGATTGGGCATTGGCACTTTCCACTTGAAGAACGAGCCCCGTAATACCCGGCCCTCATCGTTGCAATTGGGAATTAGTTATACCACCAAAAACCAATTTTTACTGTATGCTCCGTTCGAGTTCTACAAAGATGACGAACGATGGCGCTTGGAAGGTGAGCTGGGCTACTATAAATATTTCTATAATTTTTTCGGTCTCGGCATCGATTCTAGGGAAGAGGATGAGGAAACCTATGAGGTCACCTTTCCCCGGGCACGTGTTTCGCTGCTGCGGGAGCTTTTTCCCGGATTTTCTGCGGGATTGGCCTACGAGTTCGATGCCTTTTACAATCTGAAAATCGATGAAGGCGGAATTTTGGAAGCCTCCGATGTTCCCGGAAAGCGCGATGGAACGGTGTCCAACGTAGGAATCCGAGCGTTTTATGATACACGGGACAATGTGTTTTTTCCTACGAAGGGATTTTACATTCAAGGCAATGTATTTACCTCCTCCGAAATCTTGGGTTCGAGCTTCAATTATACCAAATACCAATTGGACAACCGCTTTTATCAAAAAGTGGGAAGGCGTCAGGTCATAGCGGCCAATATCTTCTTTGGGGGCAGTAGTGAGGGCACGCCGTTTTACGACCTGTATTACCTAGGGTCCAAAAGAACCCGTGGCATCAACAACCGCCGTTTTCAGGATAATTCCGAGTTGAGCATGGCCTTAGAGTATCGGTTTCCCATTGCGGGCAGGTTCGGTGGTGCGGTCTTCGGCTCGACGGGCACCGTGGCGCCGGATCTGGGCCAAGCCTTCTCTTCTGCCTACAAAAACGCCGCCGGAGCGGGACTTCGCTATATCATCAACAAAAGGGATGGGGTTCGGATTCGAGTGGATTATGGAATCTCTGGCGAGGGCGGTAATTTTTACTTCACCATTAAAGAGGCGTTTTGAAACGTTTAATTGCGAGCGCAGCAAAGCAATCTGTTGAACTTTGCGAATTTTCAAAAACCATTCGCCACCAACAATATATGCCCGGTCGTCCAACAAGTCCGCCAAGCATCCTATTTTATTTCAACTTGGTTCTTTATGCGCTAGGGACAGTTTTATAGCTCCGTAAAATTATCGAGGTCCAGAGTCCAATCGTAATTTTTATACTCCACGTCAATTTTTTTCGTAGTTGGGATGATTCCTTCTTCCTTAAGAATATCTTTAATCCCACTTTTACAGCCGAAATCCCCGCGGAACCAACTGAATAGGGGAGTGGTCTTCACCTCTTTCGTGTCGGAATCGTACTCCGATACCCGCTCCAGATAATCGGTGGTCACTTTGTTCAGTTGCTCGTCGAGTCTATTATCTTCATAAATCGCAACGGGTGGACAGGCCTTCGCCCCGCAATTCAGGGCAAAATGGATGCGATAA
>JBAUIP010000014.1:0-10870 GCA_049683055.1 Pricia sp. | reverse complement strand
GCCTCCATCGTGATGGCCATTGCGGTAATCTTCGTAATGGGTCTCGGCAACGTGGTCATTTCTTTAATGCGAAACATTATTCCCGCAAAAATCAAGATTATTGTTCAGTTGATTGTCGTCGCTACCTTGGTCATCGTGGTCGATCAGGTGCTCAAGGCCTTTGCCTATCCGCTGAGCAAAACCTTATCGGTATTCGTCGGCCTGATTATTACCAACTGTATTATCATGGGCCGGTTCGAGGCCTTTGCCTTGGGTAATGGAATCTGGCGATCGTTTTTGGATGGTATCGGAAATGCCCTCGGATACGGAGTCATTTTGGTCATCGTAGGTTTTATCAGGGAACTTTTGGGATCGGGAACACTGTTCGGATACCCCGTGCTGGGCGACCCCATCGAAAAGAGTGGACTCTACGCCACAGGATACGAAAATAACGGTTTTATGATTATTCCCCCTGCCGCGCTAATTGTGGTAGGTATCATCATCTGGGTACAGCGAACGAGGACCCCAGCCTTGATTGAAGAAAACTAAACAATTTACAATGTTAGAACATATCGAATTATTCTTTAGGTCCATCTTCATCGACAACATGGTGTTCGCCGTGTTCTTGGGGATGTGTTCCTATCTGGCGGTCTCCAAGAAAGTGGCTACTGCGGTAGGTTTGGGGGCGGCCGTTATTTTCGTCCTAGGTGTGACCGTGCCATTAAATTGGTTACTGGACCAATATCTGCTTCGGGATGGTGCCTTGGCCTGGTTAGGTCCCGAATATGCGGACTACAATCTGAGCTTTTTGTCCTTCATTCTTTTTATCGCCACCATCGCGACTATGGTGCAGTTGGTGGAGATTGTAATAGAGAAATTCTCGCCGGCACTCTATAATTCCTTGGGGATATTCCTGCCGTTGATTGCGGTAAACTGTGCGATTTTGGGAGGATCCCTGTTTATGCAATCCCGCGACATCCAGACTTTTGGCCTGGCCGTTAATTACGGAATCAGCTCGGGAATAGGATGGTTCTTGGCCATCTTGACCATTGCTGCCATCCGTGAAAAAATACGCTACTCGAATGTACCTGCTCCCTTGAGGGGCTTGGGCATTACCTTTATCATTACCGGTCTGATGGGCATCGGCTTCCAGAGTTTTGGAGGGATGTTGACCGGCGGCGATGAATCCGCCGCCGAAGAAGCCATCGAGGAAGTCTCTATAGGAACCGGGGACGAAGGCGATACCGCCGAAGCCAAGGTTTTCTTGACCCGCGACGGGAAGTCCGCTTTCGGGAAGAAGCAGAGTAGCGACGCGCCGCTCGGTGAGCAAGCGAAGGCATCCTCCAAAATCGAGGAAACAAAAATGGAGCAAGAACTTGCGGATAAAGAAAAAGAGGTATCCTATAACGACGCTTTAAAGAACTAGATTATGATGTTAGCTACAAGCACTGGCGGAACCATATTGATTACGGTCGTCGCCTTTTTGATACTGTTGATGGTTTTGGTGGCTTTGCTCTTGTTTACCAAAGAAAAGTTGTCGCCATCCGGCCCCGTAACTATTAAGATCAACGGGGAAAAAGAGATGGAAGTGGAATCGGGTAGTACCTTGCTCAGTACTTTGGGTAACCGAAAGGTATTTTTACCCTCCGCCTGTGGTGGTGGTGGAACCTGTATCCAATGCGAATGCCACGTGCTTTCCGGTGGGGGCGAAGCGCTTCCGACCGAAACACCGCATTTCTCAAAACGAGAACTGAACGAAGGTGCCCGCCTAGCTTGCCAGGTGAAGGTAAAGCAGGATATGGAAATCACCATCCCCGAAGAGGTCTTCGGCATTAAAAAATGGCCGGCCAAGGTGGTTCGTAATTATAATGTAGCCTCTTTTATCAAGGAATTCGTCGTCGAGATTCAAGAAGACATGGGATACCGCGCTGGAGGATACATCCAAATCGAAATCCCACCCTGCGAAATTAAGTTCAAGGACATGGATATTACCGCCCATCCTGAAGAGCATGATAAACCGGACAAATTTCAGGAAGAATGGGACAAATTCAACCTGTGGCCTTTGGTCATGAAAAATCCCGAGTTGGAAGAGCGCGCCTATTCCATGGCTTCCTACCCTGCCGAAGGCAAGGAAATTATGTTGAACGTACGTATCGCCACACCGCCTTGGGACCGTTCTAAAGATGGGTGGATGGATGTCAACCCTGGAATCGCATCCTCTTACATCTTTTCCCTGAAAGAAGGAGATGACGTGACCATCTCCGGGCCCTATGGTGAATTCTTTATTAACGAATCCGATTCCGAAATGCTCTATGTGGGCGGTGGCGCCGGAATGGCCCCTATGCGCTCGCACTTGTACCATCTTTTCAACACCCTGAAAACCGACAGAAAAGTGACCTATTGGTACGGCGGCCGTTCGAAAAGGGAATTGTTCTATATCGATCATTTCAAGAAATTGGAAGATGAATTTCCAAATTTCAAGTTTTACATGGCCCTTTCCGAACCGGCCGAGGAAGACGATTGGAAGGTCAAGGAAGATATTGATGCACCAGGCGATGGTTTTGTCGGTTTCATCCACAACTGTGTTATCGATAATTACCTGAGCAAGCACGATGCACCCGAAGATATTGAGCTTTATTTTTGTGGTCCGCCCTTGATGAACAAGGCGGTGCAGAAAATGGGCGAAGATTATGGAATTCCCGACGAACACATCCGATTCGATGATTTCGGGGGATAGAAATGAAATGGACTTTTCAATGATTTTTATAAACCGATATCTCGATATCGGTTTTTTTGACCGGAAAGGTCAGCAGAATAGCACAGCACATCATGGGTAAACCCTTGACAGATCAAGAGCTGCACAACTTGGCAATGAACATTGTTGGAAAGCGTTTGGAGGCCGACGGCTATGAGTTTATGGGCGTGAACAGCAAGCCAAAAAAGAATCCCCAGTTTGTCTGCTTGAAAGAGAAACAACTTTATTTTATCTTGGTCCGGAGTGTTGCTTATCCCGATGACCCTAAAGAGTATGACGTCAAGCTCATGGACAAGATTAAAAAGCACGCCGAAAATTTCGAGGCGAAATCGTACTACGCCGGTGTCGGATTATCCAACGCCAAAGATCCTGAGCTGCCGGTCTACCTGAACGAAGACTACGTCGTCGAGTATGACGGATTGATCGAAGTGTAGGCGTTGAAAATAGCAACAGCGGTTTTTTGCCGTTGTAAGTCCAGATGAACAAAACGAAGCCGGGATTGTTTTGGAGAGCAGCGATTTGAACCGCAAAAAAGGCTATAAAGACTAGTATACCGCAGATGAAGTATTTTGGATTTTCCCTGATGGTGCTGTTGGTTTTTTCCTGTTCAAAAAGCCCGGAAATCATCAAGAACCAAAGCCTCGGTGGCGCCTTGGGCACTTCGTATAGCCTTATCTATCTATCCGATCGACCGCGGGACTTCCAAAAGGAGATTGACTCCGTTTTTACTGCAGTGAACCGATCGCTATCCACTTATATTCCAACTTCGGATATTTCAAAGATCAATCGGGGCGATTCCACTGTGATGGTCGACGCTATGTTTCGCGATGTTTTTGATCTCTCGAAAGAGGTGTATGGCAAAACGAATGGCTATTTCGATCCGACGGTAGGCGTCTTGGTCAATGCCTGGGGTTTCGGACCGGGGGAGCAGATGGAGCTTGACAGTACCCGGGTGGACAGTTTATTGAACTATGTCGGTTTCGATAAAGTAAATCTTACCGAACGGAATACCATTAGCAAGGCCAATCCGGATATCTCTTTTGATTTCAACGCCATCGCCAAGGGCTATTCCATCGACCGATTGGCCCGCTTAATGGATGCAAAGCAAATCAAGGACTATCTTTTGGAAGTGGGCGGTGAAGTAGTCGCCAAAGGAACCAACCGCATCAAGGAAAAACCATGGGTGGTCGGTATCGACGACCCTCAGATGGACGAGATTCGGGAGCTCAAAATCAAGATACAGCTCAAAGATAGGGCGATGGCCTCATCGGGAAACTACCGAAAGTTCAGGACGGATTCGTTGACGGGGAAAAATTACGTACACACCATCAATCCCAAAACGGGATTCACCAAAAATGCCAACACTCTGGGCGCTACGGTCCTCGCGGCGACCTGCGCCAAGGCAGATGCCTATGCTACCGCCTTTATGGCCATGGATCTAGACGATGCCCTAAAGTTACTGACCTCACAGCGGGAATTGGATGCCTATATCATTTATCTAGACGAACAGGGCGAAACACAGGAGTTTATGACCGAAGGGTTTCAGTCGCTTGTGGTAAAATAATGTGCACTATTTTGAATGTTTGATCGCTTTGGCGGAAATTCTCCGAAGGCTTGTACTCTAACGAGAGGTTATTTTCGCACCAGTGGTATAATTTCTCCCTTTGCCAATCGGTATTTATCGATTTCTTCCTTAGACAGGGAAGCCGTGTAGTCCACCTCCTCAACTATAAATCCTATGCTTCTCAGTTTATCAAAGTAGTCCCTTCCGTAAATCCGTACATGGTCGTACTGACCAAAGATTTTGGTGCGTTCTTTTTGATCGGTGATGGAATTGTCTTCAAAGGTCCCGTCCCTAGTAAGGTCTTGGGGTATTTGAAAAATGCCCCAACCTCCCGTTTTCATCACCCGATAGAGTTCTTGCATTGCCTTGGTGTCATTGGGAATATGTTCGAGTACGTGGTTACAGAGAATGATGTCGAAGGTGTCCTTTTCAAAGGGCAGGTCGCAAATGTCGGCCTTGACATCGGCTAAAGGGGAATGCAGGTCCGTGGTGACATACTCCAAATTTTCGAGCTTTCGAAAACGCTGGTAAAAGGCCTGTTCGGGGGCGAAGTGCAACACTTTCAAAGGGGCGTCAAAAAAATTGGTTTCCTTTTTAAGATAGAGCCACAACAGCCGATGCCGTTCTAGCGAGAGCGTATACGGTGCCAAAACGTTGTCGCGGGGATTCTCATAACCGTAAGGCAAAAAGCTCTTGAAACGTTTACCGTCGACGGGGTCTTCATACCGATTCCCACGCATCCAAAGGGCCAATACCGGACGCACCAAATAACTGAATTTTATGAGTAGCGGCCGGGGAACGGCATTTAGGAAGAATTTGAAAATTCGCTTCATGGAGAAGGGTTATAACAAGAAGTTCGGCACCGTTGATAGATATTTTTTAGGATACACTTCTGAATCATCGAGTCCCTGAGTCCTCTTTTGGCTAACCCATAAGATTTTTGCTACGGCACCAGTTTCGATTGTCGAAATTCTTCTTCTTCATTGCTCTGAATACCGAGCGCCTCGTAGATATACTGAAACGTGGAAAGCAGTTGGGGCTTGCCGTCGACAATGGCGACATCATGCTCGAAGTGGGCACTGGGCTGCCCGTCGGCGGTGAGAATGGTCCACCCGTCTTTCAATTGTTTAATACGCTTGGTGCCGCGATTGATCATGGGTTCGATGGCGACCACCATTCCTTCCCTGAATTTTTTTCCCCGGCCGCGGCGGCCATAGTTGGGCATTTCAGGGGATTCGTGCAACTTTTTCCCCAAACCGTGACCGACCAGTTCACGGACTACGCCATATCCATGGTCTTCACAGTAGCTCTGAATGGCAAAGGCCACGTCGCCCACACGGTTACCGGCCCTGAACTCGCGGATACCGATGTAAAGGGACTCCTTAGTGACCTGCAACAATTTTTCGGTTTCCGGGTCGATTTCCCCTATGGCGAAGGTGTAGGCATGGTCGCCGTAGAATCCATTTTTAACCGCTCCACAGTCCACCGATAGAATATCGCCCTCCTTCACCGGCTCTTCAATGGGAATACCGTGCACCACTTGGGCATTGGGACTCATATTGAGCGTATTGGGAAAGTCGTACATCCCTAAAAATCCAGGTTCGGCCCCTTGCTCGCGGATATAATCCTCGGCCAGCTTGTCCAAATAAAGGGAGGTAACGCCCGGTTTGATTTCCGATGCCAGCATGCCCAAGGTCTTGGAGACCACGAGGGCGCTTTCGCGCATCAATTCGATTTCTTCGGGTGTCTTGATTTTTACCATAGTGTGCAAAGATAGGAAGTTTTACTCCGCGTAGGCGTGCTGATAGGCTTTGCCCGATAGTATTTTCATCATATCGGTCTCTAAGGATTCGATGGGATATTCTACAATACGCCCTAAGGCTTCCCCATCTTTGTAAAATATAAATGTGGGCACTCTTTGGATATCAAATCCTTTTTCCAGATTATCGGGACCTGTCTTTTCACGGTCTAGAGCGAACAGTTCGATGCCGTCCAGAGGATATCCCAGGGCATTCATGATTTTGTAGAAGCGCGGCACTTCCCTTTGGCTGTCCGAACACCAAGTGCCCATAAAGATTTTGATGTCGACCCCTTCGAGCAAGTTCTTAAGATTCCCGGCCTTGGCATCCTTGACCTTGTACTTTTCAAAGTTCGAAACGAACCAATCCGAATACGGTCCTTTCTGTAAATCGGAAAGTGAAATTTTTCCGAGCAGCATTTCTTCATTTTCTTGTGCCTGGCCAGTAAAAAGGCCGATTAATAACAGTAACACCAATGTTCTTTTCATGTCAGATATCCATTTCAAGAATCAGACCAAAGAGTGCCGATTCATGACATCAGGCTTTTCGATACCCATCATTTTTAGGATGGTGGGGGCAATATCCCCTAAAACACCGTCTTTTATTCCCTCAATATCGTCATCGACCAAAATCAGGGGCACCGGGTTGGTGGTATGCGCCGTATTGGGACTTCCATCGGGATTAATCATAGTATCACAATTTCCGTGATCGGCGATAATGATGACAGAGTAGCCGTTTTCGCGGGCGACCATAATTACATCTTCAGCGCATTTATCGACCGTTTCGCAGGCCTTTATAGCAGCCTGCATATCACCCGTATGGCCTACCATATCAGGATTCGCGAAATTTAGGCAAACGAAATCTACCTCACCTTTTTGCAGCTCGGGAATAATGGAATCCCGAATCTCAAAAGCGCTCATTTCAGGTTTCATATCATAGGTGGCCACTTTGGGCGATGGACATAGCAAACGCCTCTCACCTTCGAAGGGCTCCTCACGGCCTCCGTTGAAAAAGAAGGTCACGTGCGGATATTTTTCTGTTTCCGCAATACGGATCTGTTTTTTTCCTGCCTTTTCGAGGACTTCCCCAAGGGTTTCCGTGATATTATCCTTTTCGTAGATAACATGTATATCCTTGAAAGTCTGATCGTAATTGGTCAGTGTGACGTAATAGAAATCCATTTTGTGCATGTTCTGCTCGTGGAAATCCATTTGGCTTAAGGCCTCCGTCAACTGTCGGCCGCGGTCCGTCCTAAAATTGAAGAAGATGACCACATCGCCATCCTTGATTTTTGCAATAGGGTCGTTGTGTTCATCGGTAAGCACGATCGATTTGAGAAATTCATCGGTGGTTCCCTCATCATAGCTATGTTGTATCGTTTCAACAACATCCCGGGATTTTTCTCCAACGCCATTGACTAAAAGGTCATAGGCCATTTTCGTGCGATCCCATCTTTGGTCCCGGTCCATGGCATAATATCTGCCGATGACGGTGGCCAAACGGGCCGGTTTATCCGAACAAAATTGATTTAAACCCTTCAAAAAACCCAATCCGCTTCTGGGGTCCACATCCCGACCGTCCGTAAAGGCATGAACGTACATTTCGTCGACACCTGAACTTTGCCCTGCCTCTATCAGTCCCTTGAGGTGATCGATATGGCTGTGTACCCCGCCATCGCTTAGAAGGCCAAGAAAATGAACGGGTTTATGGTGTTCTTTAGCATAGGAAAAAGCATCTTTCAATACCTTTTCGTCTTTAAGCGTGTCGTTTTTGACGGCCCTGTTGACCTTGGCCAAATCTTGGTACACGATACGGCCCGCCCCAAGGTTCATGTGGCCGACCTCGCTATTGCCCATCTGCCCTTCCGGAAGGCCCACGTTCATGCCGTCGGTCAGCAGATCGGCGTTCGGATATTTCGTATAGAGTGAATCGATAAAAGGAGTGTTCGCTTGGGCTATGGCAGAGATTTTCGGATTTGGGGATTTTCCCCATCCGTCCAAAATCATCAGGATTACTTTTTTGTTCATTTCAGGGAATTTAAATAGGATGTCAAAAATAAGGGTATCCGATTAGGATTGCGAGAAATTTGTTCAGGAATTCCGTTAAGGATGCCGATTTCGTTAAAAGAGGATATCACAGCATTTAAATAGGATGCCACAGCAGTTCTTGCTGAAGAAGACAAAAAAATCCCGATGGTCCAAGCATAGCCGAACAATCGGGATCTTTTCCGATAGGTAATAGCGTTTACATCAAGGAAAGAATAGGACTTCTAAAAATCAAATCCGTTCAAGGCCCGGTCCATAAAGGCGTAGACCGCCATAAAGAGCATGAGGGCGCAGAAAACGGAATACACTTTTAGGAATACCACCAGCACCTCGGGCTTGCAGCCTTCAAAGGCTTCCAAATAGATGTTTTTATAATGTGATAAAGTTCCCATACAGTATTTTAATAACCATAAGGGTCAAGTTGTAAGGGTAAGAATTCAATTGGGATAAGGTAAATGTACGAAAATTAGCTGAACCGTGGTTACCGTTCGACGAGTTTAACGGTAATAGAACGGACATAAGAGGCAAAACGGTTTTGAAGCTGAGACCCGTATAGGATTTAGTTTTTCCTCAAAGTCCAGGCATTTCAAAACTTAATCTGAAATTTCTAGCTCTCCCTCATTGTTCCGATATTTCTCGATGGATTCCTGAATTCTTTCGATTCGGTTATCGGGGTCTGGATGGGTGCTCTGGAATTCCGGGGCCCTGTCGGACCCTCCCGAAGCGGATTTCAAAATTTCCATGACATGAATCATTTCCTCGGGGTCATAACCGGATTGCATCATGAACAGCACTCCCAAGTCATCACTTTCCAACTCGTCACCCCGGCCGTTTTTTAACAGCGTATTCTGCCCGATACTACCGACGACCCCACCCATATCGGCCCCGACGGAGGCCCCAGTGGATAAGGTCTGCCAGAATTTACTGTCAGCGATACGTTCGGCGGAGTGCCTACCGATGACATGACCGATTTCATGGCCTAGAACGCCCGCCAATTGGGCTTCGTTGAGCTGTTTGAACAGGGCATAGGTGATAAAGACCGGTCCGCCTGGTAGGGCAAAGGCGTTTATGGTCTGCTCGTCGGCCAGCAGATGGAATTCGTATTGATAGGGCGTTTCGCTTGCGATACTATTCTGCACTAAAGTATTGCCTATTTCGTCTACCTTGGCCTGTAGTTGTTCATCGGGGTAAAGACCCCCGTATTGCTGGGCGATTTCGGGTGCAGTTTGCAATCCGATCGCAATTTCCTGCTCGGCGCTCATATCGATGACCTGCGTCCTTCCGGTGTAAGGGTTTTCCTCTTTGTCGCTACAGCGTTTGACAAAGGCGAAGGCCACAATGGCCAATCCGATAAATATCCGAATTTTCCAACTTCTTCTCATTATTCCCGAGTTATTTCGGGAGTCAAGATACAAAAAAGATTCTCACGGCTTTTAGAGCAGTGAAGTATTGATATCCAGTATATTATCCTCAATATAATTGGTCAGAAAGCCCTCGGTGAAGTGGTCGCTACCGTAAAAGTCTTCCTTTTCGAGCAATTGCATAATATTTTTCCTCCGGAATTCGGACAGCATGGGGATGGAGAGTGGGGCATAGCTGTAGTGCCAAGGCTCGTACTTGAAGCCACGACGGCCGGGAGTATCGGTGTAGACCAGATGAAAGTCGTAAGTTTTGGAGTTTTCGTCCATCCACTTTTTAAAATCCGCATATGGCTCGCCCTCTGCAAATTTTGAAGGTACCAGCACATCGCCCTCGACCTTTCGATATCCGTCGACGATATCGATATCGGTACCCCAATGGTGCCGGCTCGTACCGGGAATGGTGGAATATTCGATGATTTTGTCAATGGCCGCTATCGGTTCCATTTGATCGTCATCAGTATAGCGCTGAAATTTCCGCTCGAAAATAGCGCGTTGGCGGTCGAAACTGCGGTAGCTCGACACCGGCTTGAGGTCGATTCCATCGCCATAGGCCGCTTTTTTCATGGCAACGAACGCGTCATGTGCCCCTTTCCTGAGTTGAAAACCCTCGCCGAACAGCTCGATATCGGCCTTTCCCATCAGCTCCAAAATGGAGTATTCAAAGTCTTTGTCTTTCGAAAAAGCGAGATGCGGCAAAGCGGTCATGGCAAGACCGGCCAGTCCGGTTTTTTGGATGAAGGAACGTCGTTGCATGTCTTTGGTTTATGAGGTTAACGAAGGATAACAGGGTTTTGGTATGCTTTATCTAAACAAAAATGACGCCTATGGTTTTCATTTTGGGAATTGATCAGTCGTTGGCCAGATAAAGAAATCCCTGAAAGTCAAGGTCTAGGTCATCAAGGGATACGATATAAAAATAAACGCCGGAGGGCAGGCCCTTGTCCCGGGAAACTACGAGGCTGCCCGAGGATGCTATCCCGATAAATTCGTTGGAATAATTAATTTTGTCGAAAACGAGGGACCCGTTCCGATCGTAGATTTTCATGTGGTTGTTGGGGGATTGCGCCAATTCGGGAATCTCCAAGAAGTCGTTGATACCGTCACCGTTCGGGGTAACGATGTAATTTTCCAAATCCAGAACATCCCGCGGCACCCCGGATGCCCCAAAAGTTAAGACCGCATAGTTATCGGGGATAAAACTGTCGGATACGGCAAAACCCTGTGTCAAATCACCTACCGAAGCGGGTCCGCCCAGGTTTTCCCATTCACTGGATGCCTCGTTCCATCCTACCAAAACTACTTCCGAT
>JBAUIP010000013.1:0-1845 GCA_049683055.1 Pricia sp. | reverse complement strand
CCGCCAAAAAGGTCTTCTTCCATCCGAAGTGGAGGAACGACAGAAGCAGGAGCAGCACATAGACAGCGAGGTTGATCCAACCTGTCTTATCGGTCATGACCATCCAGAAGGCATCCCATTTTTCGCTCCCCAGGTTGTTGAGGAAAAGGAAAAGTTCTTTGTCGTAGTGGATTAATTCTTCAAACATGGTTCGTTTATCTGGGCTTAGGGATTTGCCGAGTCCGTAGTTTGACTATCGTGCGTTTTGGCTATCCCTGACTGGCATTCTGATATTTCGGGTCGGTACTATTCCTCATAACGAGATACCTCTCGGTCATAAAACTCGCCCGCCTGCCCGATCAGGCTTTCCGCTTCGGATTCCAGTTCCTCTTCATCCTCCTTTGTGAAATCCTCCAACCACTCTACCTCATCGTTTTCAAGGTTGATGATAAAGCGGGGATACTCGGTATGCACTACGAAGATAGCGGTCGGATAATCGGTATTGTCGCCTAAAATAAATTTTGGGAATTCCATATCAAAAATATATTAGCGGGTTGGGCACGTCATTAGCCCTTGCTACCCTTGATTTTCAATGAATCTTGTTGAATGCCGGTCAAACTTGGTATTACCCCCCGTTGCAATCAATTTTTTTGTCAGAAAATGGAAGCGAATATACAACAGAATCGCCGAAGCGCTCAGACCTGCGAGCAATCCGAACCAAATTCCCGTACTCTGGAGCTCGGTGCGCAGACCGAGGTAATACATGACCGGAAAACCGACGGCCCAGTAGGCGATGAACGTAATCAAGGTGGGAATTTTGACATCCTGCAAGCCCCGCAGGGCGCCCAGTACCACCACTTGTATCCCATCTGAAATCTGGAAAAAAGCGGCCACCAAAAGCAGCTCTGCCGCCATTGTAATCACCTCGGTATTATCGGTCAGGTTCGACATATCGTCCACATCGAGATATAGGGTCGGGAACCAATGGCGACCGAGCAGGAACAGGGCCGCAAAGCCGATTTCCAACAGAAACGTCAACAAAAAAATGGATTTCGCGATACGCCGTAGCTCGATGAAATTCCGCAGTCCTTTTTGAATACCGACACGGATCATGGCCGCCACCCCGAGACCCATCCCGAACATAAAGGTCATGCTGCTCAAGTTAAGGGCAATCTGATTGGCGGCCTGTGCGTTTTTTCCCAAAACCCCGCTCAACCAAATGGCCGAGGTGAAAATGGCCACCTCGAAAAACATCTGCAAAGCGGAGGGAAAGCCGAGGTCGATAATCTTGCGCATGACCTTGCGCTCGATTTTCCGGAAATTGAATCCCGTTACGTAATCGTGGAACTTTTTCTTGCTCTTGAGCAAATACCACAGATAGGCGACCATGATAAAGCGGGAGGCCAGGGTACCCACCGCCGCACCTACGATTCCCATTTTCGGAAATCCCAAGCTTCCGAAAATCAGCAGATAGTTCAGGGTAATATTGACTACGTTGGCGATAATAGTCGCATACATGGGATATTTGGTCTGGGAAAGTCCCTCCGAAAATTGTTTGAAGGCCTGAAAAACAATTAGTGGCACCAACGAAAACGCCACCAGATCGAGATAGGGAATAGCGAGCTCGACCACCTCGGGCGGCTGCTCCATCAAATACATTAGGGGCTTTGCCAATAAAATGATCCCAAAAAGTGCCAGTCCCAAAACGGTGCATAGTACCAACCCATGCTTAAGGGCACTTTTGCCGTCAGCCTTCTCCCCTGCCCCATCCGCCTCGGCGACCAATGGCGTAATCGCGGTCGAAAACCCGATTCCTAACGACATGGCGTTAAACACAAAGCTGTTTCCGAGCGATACGGCCGCCAG
>JBAUIP010000012.1:0-6120 GCA_049683055.1 Pricia sp. | reverse complement strand
GAAGGTATCGGTGCCCGTTTGCAGAAAAAACCGGAAGGTGCCAAAATCGTGGATATTATTTCCGGTGGCCCCGTTTGGTTGGATGGTCAATTGGAAGTCGGTGACGAAATCCTAAAAGTTGGACAAGAGGGCGAAGACCCCATTAATATTGTGGGCATGAGGCTTGATGATGCTATCAAACTGATTAAGGGCCCAAAAGGCACTATCGTTGAATTGACCGTTCGCAAAATCGACGGCTCCATGGAAACGGTCGAGCTGACCCGCGATGTGGTGGAATTGGAAGAATCCTTCGCCAAATCGGCGAACATTATCAAGGGAGACCAAACATTCGGACTCATTGACCTGCCTAAATTCTACGTCGATTTTGATGATTATACTGAAAGAAATGCGGCCACTGACGTTGCTAAAGAAGTGGAGCGCCTGAAGGAAGCCGGTGCCGAGGGCTTGATTCTCGACCTTCGCGACAACGGCGGCGGATCTCTGAAAACTGTGGTCGAAATGGCAGGATTGTTCATCAAGGACGGCCCTATCGTACAGGTCCGCTCTTCCGGAAAAGGTAAGGATGTCTACGACGATAAAGACGAGCGCATTCAATGGGACGGTCCCCTAGTGATTTTGGTGAACGAACTATCGGCTTCCGCCTCCGAGATATTGGCCGCTGCTATGCAAGATTATAAAAGAGCCGTAGTCATCGGTAGTAAGCAGACCTTCGGCAAGGGAACCGTACAGAATGTCATCCCGTTGGAAAACATTGTCCGCAGTAACGACCATGGCGATTTGGGTGCCATAAAGCTGACTACCCAAAAGTTTTATCGCATCAACGGTGGCTCCACTCAGTTGGAAGGTGTCAAGAGTGACGTCGTGGTGCCGGACAAGTACAGTTATATCGATTTGGGCGAGCGCGATCAGGCAAACCCCTTGAAGTGGGACAAGATTTCTGCGGCCGACTACAAAGCTTGGGATGGCTATATCGATTACAATCAGACCATCGCCAGTAGTAAAAAGAGAATGGCCAACAACCCCCAGATCAAATTGATCGAGGAAAATGCCCAATGGTTAAAGTCGAAGCAAGACGAAACCGTTATATCCTTGAATTACGATACTTATCTCAGCGACGAGGAAAAGGCTAAAACGAAATCGGAATACTTCAAGACTATCACGGAGTACGATTCCAAACTATCTTTTAAATCCCTTCAATACGAACAGGAACTGTTTACCAAAGATTCTGTCCTCCGCGAGAAACGCGACCGATGGCACAAGAACTTGGCCAAGGATGTCTATGTTGAAGAAGCGGTTAACGTGTTGCAAGATTTAAAGACCAATAATATCAAGCACGGCAAACTGGCGGTCAAAGATTAGAATCAGTCGTTAAGAGGTCTCAAATTAAAATAGAATCCCGTTCAGTAATTTTGAACGGGATTTTTTTATACTCATGGGCATCTTTCTCGATAAAAAACCAATCTGTAATGGCTCCTTAGGTAAACCTATATTTTACCGCTGCCGTCCAGCTGCCGTTCCGCTCTCGATATATCCCATACGGGTAACGTCAATGTAATCCAGTTCCTTTAGAACGGGGTCGCTGTCCCATACGCTACGGGAAATGCTGAAATCGCCGTTTTCGGGGTCTTCGAATCCCGGGTTGTATTTTATGACGGTATTGTTGATATCCGTAACGCCGGTTGCCTCCAAATCCACGAAGCGTCCGTTGAGGATGCCTCTTGCAATGGTTGCGTTGAACACCACATTGTCCTTTAAGATGTTTCGGTCGAGGGCGGGACGTTCGCTCAGTTCGACAATTTCATTGACTTTGGGGTATATTTTGTTGAATTTGGAACTGGGATTGTCGTAACCGACCTCTGATAGTTTCGCGGGAAGATTGGCATTGTCATTGCCCGCCACAAAATTTTGCCATTGCTTATTGGTATGGATCTGTACGAACGCAAGATTACGGCCCCAACTGATACAATTCTCCACTACCTGCTCGGTGCCGCCGTTCGTCTTGAAAAGGGCGGGCTGTGCGCCGCTCCCCGTTTTGGCCCCGATGACCCGCTCCATTTTCAGGAAGGAATTCCGGTCGTCGGAATAGACGAACTGCACGCCGGTACCGGACTGCTTATTCTCGTTGCGATAGCTGAACACGTCGTGTATCCACAGACCGGGATTGGTCAGTGTACGTCCCAAATAAATTACTCCGCTATCACCGACCTCTTGCGCGCAGCTGATAAACTTGCTGTACCCTATCTCGATGCTCTGTCCATTTACGCTGATTGCTCGACCCGGTGTAAGTTCGAGCTCTAGGTTCAATAGTTGGGTATTGACACCCGAAATCTGTAGATGCCTTCCAAAATCGTACCCTTTTACGTTGACCATACGACACCGACCATCCTCTTGGGTCAAATAAACTCCTCCGCCGAATATGGCCGGATGGTTTCTTATGGCCCTAAAATTGTAATTTTCAATAAGGTTATTAAAGACGTTTTCGGTCGGGAATTCGATTCCGTTTCCCTCAAGATTGAAACATCCGATATCCTTTAGGGTAACATTATTGACGTTAGACCCTTTGATACCTTTCAGTCTGGTAAGCTCTATATCTACTCCCTGCACGGTAACATGTTCAACTTCCGTCATTGATACGCCCGTTTTGGTCGAAAGACTAAGCTTGATCGTCGAATTTGAATCGAATCCTGAAGGAGGAATGAAGTAAAGAACGCCTGCGCTCTCGTCCACCGCTATTTCCATTTCGTCACTAAGGTATTCAATGGTGTTCTCTATCCTGAACCGCAATTCGTCGGCCGCATCGTTTTCATAGTTGATTCCATACCAGCTTCCCTCCGCCAATTCGATAGTATTGGTGGCAGGGTCTAAGCGTCCGATGCGCTCTGCAACATCATCATAGGTAGCACCGTAATAACCGTAAACGACGGCACCCGTGCTCGGGTCAATATTGTCGATATTTTCATCGGAATAGGTAAAAGAACCGCCCTTGCTGTTCTGGGAGTGGGCATTTCGCCTAGCGGAACCCCGGTCGACTACGCTGGCCATTCGTGCGAAACCGTCGCCATGGTTCCCCTCGCCTTTTTTCGGATAGGTGCTGTACCTCAACCTTCTGTCGTTGATGTACAATTGTCCCTCTGGCTCTAGGTTCGGAACGATATCGCCATTGACCCGCCTGTTCTGACCTGCTCCGGGAAAGGTTCGGTACCGGCCCTTATCATCGATGTCGAGGTTCAGGTCGGCTAGGGATATCTGCCTTACCTGTCTTTTTGCATCCGTGTTCAATATTTTGTCAATAACGGATTGGGGAGGTTTCGTGACATAGGAGAAAGGAATGGTGACCCCACCACTAAAAGTGACTCTCTGTCCGGTTTGGGACATGTAGTAAATGGGACTTTTTTCGGTTCCCGAATCTTGCTTGGAGAGAATTAAGTTATCGGTTTCGATATCATACACGCCCCCTTCAAGATAAACGACAATTTTTCCCGCGGGAAGACTTCCATTTGCCAATTTATAAGTCCTCAGCGAATCCCTGGCCGCAGTGATCGTCAATGGGGAAACCTGTGTTCCTTTTCCAGTAGGCGAACCGGATGGGGAGGCGTGCAGTTGTAGTACTATATTGTCCAGTTCTTGTATCTGGCCGCTCGCTTTGGTACGTTCTGATTTTTCGGGATATTTTGCATCCCTTATGCTCTGGGCTTTTTCATATTCCTGTCCAAAGACTACCGTCGTATAAAGAAGGATTACTAGGCGTAGGTACTTTTTCATCGTAATAGGTCTCTTCATGAATATCGGGTCTGTTGATGGATAGTGGTGTCCTTAGGATAAATATTTCTCAAAATTAGGATTCTGCGGGCGATTCACCACCATGTAAAATGGAGTAGTTGGACGGTCCTGCCAGTTCAATGATTTTTTCTGTGAATGGTAAACATATGATTGTCGGTATGCGTAAATGGGTTAAATAATTTTGAGTTAAAAATCTTGAAAATACAGCGAGCACGTCCACTTAACCTAAAATTAACATAAACAGAGCATCTAAAAAAAGGATTAAAACGTAGGTAAATCAAATAAATAAAGGGTTTTTCAAGTTTCTGCATCTACTCCACGACCAAAAAGAAACTGTTGCTGAACTCTTCCCTTTTCCATTTTTTTAACAAATTAGTATTAATTTAAGCCCTAAAACTATGAACACTTACAGATTGAACCCTTTAAGGGTAGTACTCCTTCTATGTCTAATTTTGACCGGACTTTTTACGGGTTGTCAGAAAGATACACTCGACCCTGCAGTCTCGGATCCGGAAATTTCCATTGAACCGGAAACCGATGCGGAATCCGAAACCTCCGTCGCCGAAAAGGAATTTTTCGAAGGTCCCACAACGGACGATGGCGAGCTCGTTACCATCCAATGGCGCGGCCAGAAATTACAGGTTTTGAAAGTCGGTGGGGAATATCTCATTGGCGATATGCGATTTAATCCGGACGATATTTCCGGTGAGAATCCGAAGACGGCCAGTAACGGGCGTACCGACAGATTGTGGCCCGATAATACCGTTTATTACACTGTAAACAGTGGTTTGCCGAACAAATCGAGAATTACGGATGGCATTGCCGATTGGGAATCTAAAACCAATCTGAGATTCGTGGAAAGAACGAACCAGTCCGCTTACATTGAGTTCAGAAAATCAGATGTCTGTAATTCCTCCGTTGGGCGTACAGGCTCGAGACAGGTCATCAACCTAGCGGACAATTGCGGAGTCGGCGCCGTAATCCATGAAATCGGACATGCCATCGGTTTTCTCCATGAGCAGTCCCGATCTGACAGGGACGATTATGTCAAGATCAACCTCAGTAACATTCCCGAGAGAAGTAGGTTCAACTTCTTCAAATGGAACGCTGGTGCGAGCGACTTGGCCAATTTCACGAATCGATTGGATTTCAACAGTATTATGATGTACGGTCCGTACGCTTTTGCCATAGACCGCAGCATACCCACCATTACAAGATTGAACGGCGACACCTATCCGGTACAGAGACGTGAATTGTCCGCAGGTGATGTACAGGGTGCGAATACGCTCTATCCTGCTATCACTTCCGGTGGTATCGAATCAGGGGCTGTTTACCGAATTACAAGCAAGGCCTCCGGAAAAGTGATGGATATCACGGGGGCATCGAGGAATTCAGGTGCCCGTTTGCAACAATGGCCATGGAAAAACGGAAACAACCAAAAGTTCAGGGTACAAAATGCAGGTGGCGGCTCCTACCGCTTAACGGCGGTACATAGCGGTAAGGTATTGGATGTGGTAGACGGCTCCACCGCGAACTCCGCCGAAATACAACAATGGGATTACGCCGGAAACAATAACCAAAAATGGAATCTCGTATCCAAAGGCGGCGGGGAGTATGAAATCGTTTCCGTAAATAGCGGAAAGTTAATCGATGTTCCGAGGGGTACTGACGAAAATATCAACCTGATTCAATGGCCCAGAAACAATGGCGATAATCAAAGATGGATTTTTCAAAAACAGTAGAAGTCCTTCCTACAATGCAGAGCCCACTTGACAGTCAGCGCAAGTGGGCTTTTTTATTTTATTTTTAAGATATCTACGTTATTCTTGAGCCTAGAAGATTGAGGTTCGCTTGCGAAATTATAGCACTTATCGCCTTGGATGAGCGGGTTTTAGATTGTGAGTCTTTCTGCTTTGCTGCAATTTCTTGTCCCCATCGACCAACCGTGAAAATCGGTCCAAAAGCAATATTAACTTTGGGGCGATATAACTCTTGCAAAAAGGTTTCTGAGGATTCTTTTGGTAGTAGTCGGTGAATTCAACATCCGAGGGCTTGAACTAGTGGAAGGGAAGTATCTTGGTAATCAGCGGTTCCTCAAAATCGGATTGTAATTGGGATAGGATGGAAATAACCGAATCACGCTGCTCTTCGGAAGAGAAGTAGACCGCCGAACGGTACTTTGAACGCATCGAATGGTTTGCGGTGCTGGCGTGGGTGTGTAGATGGATTTCCACTAAATCTCTTAATACTATAGCGGTCGCGTCAAAATGAACGATGACCGCCTCTGAAAAAGTGGCGTTTTCTCCTGTGGATGCTACAAAACCCTGCTCTACTTACCCC
>JBAUIP010000011.1:0-1698 GCA_049683055.1 Pricia sp. | reverse complement strand
AATGCCTAAACTTGAAAATGAAAATTTTTATGATTTAAACTCGCATCAACAGCTAAAAGCTTTAAACACACTTTTAGCACCGGTTTTAGGCCCGATTAATGCCGAGCCAAACCAGGAAGGTCAAAACGAAACTTCTGGTGGAGTGTGGGGTTTAAGCCAGCAGTTGCAAGATCTAAGCACGACAAGCCAACCAAAAAAAAAAACGTCAGTTAAAAACGCAAAAACCTTAAGCATAGAAAAGCCAATCAACAAATTTGCTTATTTAGAAGCTTTGCCTTTTAATGCTGAAGAATTCCAAAAAGCTTTTATTGCGTTTTGTGAAGATTATAAAGCACTTTGGGTAAATGGCACGGTTAGCTTCACGATTAGAAACGGAAAGCTTACAATTTACGACAAACGCCAAGCACGACGCGATCAACACGACCAAAGCGAGCCTAAACTAAACCCCGCTTTATCAAACAAATTGTTAAACCAAAGCGTGTGGGAAACTTCGACCCCAAACGTAACGTCGTCAGTTTATGCTATGGTCGAAGTCTTAAACAACCCTGAGGTTCATAAAAACCTAACTTACATCCAAAAACCATGCACTAACACGGCTAGGCAAAGCTTAAATTTATTCGTACCCAGCTTGTGTATGCAGGGTCTAAACAGCCATGCTGTTATGTTTGCCTTGGATTCACGCCCAAGGGTTTTGAGCAGCCATGCATTAAACGATTTATTCGTACCCAGCTTGTGTATGCAGGGTTCAAACAGCCATGCTGCTTTATCCAGGCTTGATTCTATCGTTAAACGCATGTTTAACGACACGATTTCGGATTCAAACCTCAGCAAACACAGCGTATGCCAATTAAACCAAGGATTGGCGTTTTTTAAACCGACCAAGCCTGTAAAAACCAACATAAAATACATTAGCCTTAACTTTTAGAAACTGATTTAAAAGACTTTAAAGACTTAACGTCTAATAATTGGTTCGAAACAGGGTTCGAAACACGTAATAATGGCGAAACTTTTGTAAACATCGACCCTAATTACGTACCTGTCACTTTAAACACAGAATTTTGTAACTTTATCCAAACGATGGTCGCTTGTCGACTAATGATTATTGGGGTAAAACATTTAATCTTGTGCGTTCAACATGAGCAAGGTACATATTTTACTGTTGTCTGTTTACCATTAATTTTGGTTTTTGTAAATCCAAATGTTTACATCTTAGTAAGTGCGCTCAGTTACGTACTTTTGCAAAATGTGCTGAAATCATTGGAATCTTTAGTCAACCCTTGTTTTAGAAAAACGGGCGGGTTAATTATTATTGTCATTGGCTTGTTTATTTATGTGGTTTATGTAAAAAATACCATTAGTAACATTTATGCAATGACTGTAAGTTTCTTGCTTATAGAACCTATGCACTGGCTGGAACAGGAAGCAACGGCTGGATTTAAAACAAAAACGACTTCTTATGACCACATTAGGTATCTTTGTTTTCTAGAAAACAAAAACCCTTTGTTGTAAAAAAGGGCTCCAAAACTTGATTTAGTGGTAAAGCGTTAAGGTTTTTCTGTTGTATTAATAAATCTCTCTTTGTGCGTTGGGCAAAGTTTGGTCATGAACCGTATAAACGCTTTAAAGTCATCGTGATTACACTATTTAGAAGGGCGCACGTTTCAGGCTTAAATTTGCGATGGTTTTAAAGTCGCTTGG
>JBAUIP010000010.1:0-4977 GCA_049683055.1 Pricia sp. | reverse complement strand
ATGTTCAAGGATAAGGTAAAAACACTTCTGGATGACGCACTGAACGACGATAAATCCTTATTTTTAATCGATTTTTCGGTAGGCGGAGACAGTAGTATCAAAATAGTTTTGGATGGCGACAACGGGGTAACCTTGGCCGATTGTATGAAGGTAAGCCGGGCCATCGAGCATAACTTGGACCGTGAGGAATACGATTTTTCCCTCGAAGTGACCTCGGCCGGTGCAACAACACCGCTGACACTGCCGAGACAGTATCCTAAAAATGTAGGAAGAAAACTGATGGTACGAACGGAAGAGGAGACCATTGAGGGAAATCTGACAGAAACCACCGACAAGGGCATCCTCTTACAATGGAAAACAAGGGAGCCGAAACCCGTAGGAAAAGGTAAGGTTACCGTTCAAAAGGAAGCGCAAATCGAATATTCCGACATCCTCGAAGCGAAAGTGATAGTAAAAATTTAAGTGTCTTACATGTAATGGGCACCTAAATAATAAGTGACAATAATATAACGATATAGCCTAATGGAAAATATTGCACTCATCGAGTCCTTCTCCGAGTTTAAGGACGATAAGTTTATAGATAGGGTAACGCTGATGGCGATTTTGGAGGATGTATTCCGAAGTGCCCTCAAGAAGAAATTCGGTGACGACGACAACTTTGATATTATCATTAATCCCGATAAAGGTGACTTGGAAATCTGGAGAAACCGGGTCGTGGTCAACGATGGTGAGGTCGAGGAGCCCAATGCTGAAATATCCCTATCGGAAGCACGTAAAATAGAGCCGGATTTTGAGGTGGGCGAAGACGTATCCGAAGAGGTGAAGCTGATCAACTTAGGGCGACGGGCTATTTTGGCACTGCGCCAGAATTTGATCGCCAAGATCCACGAGCACGACAATACGACCATCTACAAGCATTTCAAGGATTTGGAAGGCGAGATTTATACGGCCGAGGTGCACCACATCCGTCATAAGGCGATTATTTTGCTCGACGACGAGGGCAACGAGCTTATTATGCCTAGGGACCGACAGATTCCCTCCGATTTTTTTAGGAAAGGAGACAACGTACGTGGCATTATCGAAACGGTGGAGCTTAAAGGCACCAAGCCGGTGATCATTTTCTCGAGGGCATCCCCGAAATTTTTGGAAGCTTTGTTTTTCCAAGAAATTCCGGAAGTGTACGACGGACTGATTACCATTAAGAACGCGGTGCGAATCCCTGGAGAAAAGGCCAAGGTTGCCGTGGATTCTTACGATGACCGTATCGACCCTGTAGGGGCCTGTGTGGGAATGAAAGGTTCCCGCATCCACAGTATCGTGCGCGAACTGGGCAACGAGAATATCGATGTCATCAATTGGACGGCCAATCCACAACTGATGGTCACCCGGGCATTGAGTCCTGCCAGGGTCACCAGTGTGAAGTTGAACGATGAGGATATGACGGCCCAAGTCTATCTACGTCCCGAAGAAGTGTCGAAAGCTATTGGCCGTGGCGGAAGTAACATTCGATTGGCAGGTCAGTTGACCGGTTATGAAATCGACGTTTTCCGCGAAGGCGTCGAAGAAGATGTGGAATTGACGGAGTTCAGCGATGAAATCGACAGCTGGATTATAGAGGAGTTCAAGAAAATCGGCCTCGATACGGCCAGGAGCATCCTCGAACAAGATGTCGATGACCTAGTGAAGCGTACCGACCTTGAAGAAGAAACGATTAAGGAAGTCGTGCGCATACTCAAAGAGGAATTGGAAGAATAATCGCTAGGCCATTTCGCGTTTTGCGCGTGGGAATGGCTTATCGACAGAAGATAAAAAAGGAAGCGAAGCTACGAACTGCATCCGAGTTCGAAGGAGTTCAGTATATTCGCAGCGTTCTAAGGAAATAGGAGAACAGTATTTATGGCAGACAGTGCAAAAATAAGGCTTAACAAGGTGCTCAAGGAATTCAATATTTCCTTGGACAGGGCGGTGGATTTTTTGGCCTCGAAAGGGCATGAGATCGAGTCGCGCCCGACCACCAAGATTTCCGATGAGGTCTACGGGGTGCTTCAAGAGGAGTTCCAGACCGATAAGAGCAAAAAGGTCGCCTCGAAGGAAGTCGGGGAGGAAAAACGGAAGGAGAAGGAGGCTCTGCGCCTTCAATTGGAGCAGGAGCAGGAGGAAAGAAGGTTGGCCAGGGAACGCCGGGCCGGCGCCGCTGCAGCTGCTGCCGCCGAGGAAGAGGACAAAGACAAGCTGGTCGGCAAGGTCGAACTGAGCGGCCTGAAAACCGTCGGTAAAATCGATTTGGACGCCAAGAAGAAGCCCGAGCCGAAGGAGGAAGAAAAGCCTGCGGAAACGGAGGAAGCCCCAAAACCGGAGGCCAAGAAGGAAGACGACACCCCAAAAGAAGAAAAGACAGCGGAAAAAACGGAGGAAACCGAGTCCGCCGAGTCTACCGAATCCAAGGAAGAGGAAAAGAAAGTGCTGGCCACCAACTATAAAAAATTGTCCGGCCCTACGATTACGGATAAGATCGATCTCTCCCAATTCAAAAAGACCAAGAAAAAGAAAGACGATTCCAAATCTTCGGAGAGCGGTGGGCGCAAGAGACGCCGTAAGCGTATCGTAAGCAAAAGTGACTCCGGTAAAGGAGGCGGCGGTAGAAATTCCCAAAGAGGAGGTCGCAGAGGAGGCGGTGCCAAGGTAGAGCCTACCGAAGAAGATGTACAAAAGAAAATAGCGGAGACCCTAGAGAAACTACAGGGTAAATCCAAAAAAGGCCGAGGCGCCAAATACAGAAGGAGCAAGCGCGACCAGCATCGGGAACAGACCGAGAAAGATGTCGAGCAGCAGGAATTGGAGAACAAGACGCTGAAAGTAACGGAATTCGTTACCGCCGGCGAAATCGCCACCATGATGGACGTGTCCACCACCGAAATTATTTCGGCCTGTATGTCCTTGGGCATGATGGTGACCATGAACCAACGTTTGGATGCGGAAACACTTTCCATTGTCGCCGACGAGTTCGGTTATGAAGTGGAATTTGTGACGGCCGATCTCGAGGAATCCATTAAAGTGGAGAAAGATGCCGAGGAAGATTTGAAACCTCGCGCTCCGATTGTCACTGTTATGGGCCACGTCGATCACGGTAAGACCTCTTTTCTCGATTACGTTCGCGAAGCCAATGTAATCGCCGGCGAAAGCGGTGGAATCACCCAGCACATTGGGGCCTATGCCGTCACTTTGCCCGATGAACAAAAAATCACCTTCCTCGATACTCCCGGTCACGAAGCCTTTACGGCGATGCGTGCCAGGGGTGCACAGGTAACCGATATCGCGGTCATCGTCATTGCGGCCGACGACGATATCATGCCACAGACCAAAGAGGCCATCAGCCACGCACAGGCGGCCGGCGTACCGATCGTGTTCGGTATCAACAAGGTCGACCTGCCCACAGCCAATCCTGAAAAAATCAAGGAAGGCCTGGCCAATATGAACCTGTTGGTCGAGGACTGGGGCGGTAAGATCCAGTCCCATGACATTTCCGCCAAAACGGGCGAGGGTGTCAAGGAATTACTTGAAAAAGTATTGCTGGAAGCCGAATTGCTAGAGCTGAAGGCGAACCCCGATAAGATGGCCAACGGAACGGTCGTAGAAGCCTTTTTGGACAAGGGCCGAGGCTATGTTTCGACCATCCTCGTTCAGGGAGGAACTTTGGAAATCGGGAATTACGTATTGGCCGGAACCCATAGCGGTAAGGTCAAGGCGATGCAAGATGAGCGGGGCAATGATATTGCCAAGGCGGGCCCAGCTACGCCAATCTCCATATTGGGACTAGACGGCGCGCCACAGGCGGGCGACAAGTTCAACGTTCTGGAAGACGAAAGGGAAGCCAAACAGATTGCGACCAAAAGATCCCAGCTGCAACGCGAACAATCCGTTCGGACTCAGCGCCATATTACCTTGGACGAGATTGGAAGACGAATCGCACTCGGCGATTTCAAGGAGCTCAACATCATCCTCAAAGGAGATGTCGACGGTTCCGTGGAAGCCTTGGTCGATTCCTTCCAAAAACTGTCCACCGAAGAGATACAGGTAAACATCATCCACAAAGGGGTAGGTGCGATTACCGAATCCGATGTTCTATTGGCCTCGGCATCCGACGCCATCATTATCGGCTTTAACGTACGACCGATGGGCAATGCCCGTGACGTGGCAGAGAAAGAGGAAATCGACATCCGTATGTATTCCATCATCTACGATGCCATCAACGACCTCAAGGATGCGATGGAGGGAATGTTATCTCCCGAAATCAAGGAAGAGATTACCGGTACCGCCGAAATTCGCGAGACCTTCAAGATTTCCAAGGTCGGTACGATTGCGGGTTGTATGGTGACCAGCGGAAAGATTTTCCGCAACTCGGGCATTCGCTTGATACGCGACGGGGTCGTGGTCTATACCGGCGAACTTGCCTCCTTGAAACGTTTCAAAGATGATGTGAAAGAGGTGGCCAAAGGCTATGATTGTGGACTTCAAATTCGCAACTACAATGATATTAAGGAAGAAGATATCGTAGAGGCCTTCCAAGAAGTGGCGGTCAAGAAGAAGTTGAAAACCAAGTAGGGAAACTCACAAGTACCAATTCAAAAAGGGCGGGAAGCACACTACATAGTGTCGATTTCCCGCCCTTTTTTATTTTTATATTTTACCTCTTGTTCGGTGCCAACAGCATCGCATCCGGATATTTACGACGTACTTCAAGAAACTTCCGCTCGGCATCCAGCTTGTTCTTAAAACGCCCGACGCGGACGCGGTAGGTGGGAGAGTCGAAATCGATTTTAGAAGAAAGTCCGGGAAAATCTTGTTGCACCTGCGTTTCGATTTCTTGGGCCTTGGCGTACGATCCGAATCCGACCTGAATGCGATAGTACTCCGCACTCTCGTTCGCCGTTTTGTAAATGGACAACAATTCCGCTATTTTTTGGTCTTGTTCAATGT
>JBAUIP010000009.1:0-4598 GCA_049683055.1 Pricia sp. | reverse complement strand
GGATAAGACCATCATTTTCTTCTTTTCCGATCATGGCGACGGTCTGCCCCGGGCAAAACGGTGGGTCTATGATTCGGGAATACAGGTGCCGCTAATTATAAGGTGGCCCGACGGAAAAAATGCCGGCACCGTCAACGAGGACTTGGTTTCCTTTGTGGATTTTGCTCCCACGACTCTTTCCTTGGCGGGAATTAATCCTCCGGAATACATGGAAGGACAGATTTTTACTGGGAAGCAAAAAGCGGAACCGAGAAAGTACATCTATGCTTTTAGGGATAGGATGGATCCCGCACCCGAGACCATTCGTGCAGTCAGGGATAACCGATTCACATACGTCCGCAACTATCGTCCGGACCTTCCCTATCTGGGCTACATCCCATACCGTGACAAGGCCGCCATAATGCAAGAAATACTGAATCTAAAAAAGGAAGGAAAACTCGGAAAGGACCAATGGCAATTCTGGGCCGAGAAGAAACCCTTGGAAGAACTGTACGATACCCAGAACGACCCCTATCAAATCGACAACCTGGCCAGTAACCCCGAGCATTTCCAAAAATTGGCCGAGTTAAGACAGGCCCGCGAAGCCTTTGTCGAGAAGTATGGTGACCTGGGAATGATTACAGAAACGGAACTCATTAAAAAACTTTGGCCGCCGAACGGCGTGCAGCCCGTTACTGAAAAACCGGTTTTGCAGACTACCGAGAACAAGATGCTAAAACTGACCAGCGCGACCGAAGGGGCTTCCATCGCCTATAAATGGGAAGGCGAAGAGGATTGGAGCTTGTACACCGACCCTTTTGAACTTAAAAAGGGGGCGACCATCAAAGTGGTAGCCATCCGGATTGGTTGGAAGCAAAGCGAAACGCTTACAAAAGTTCTGGATCGGGAATAGGACAATTATTTTTAATTTTCTCCTTTCACGGTATACTATATAATAGATTATGGGAAGAAACAGATTTCGAACAGCATATTTTTTGTTGTTCATAGGTTTGATGCCACTTATTCTTTTCAACGGATGTGGAAGCAAAAAAACGGATAGCAAGGAAGCCGATAGCAAGCCATTGAACGCAGTCCTTTTTGTTGTGGACGATATGGGCTGGAAAGATGTTGGGGCCTACGGAAGTGATTTTTACCAGACCCCCAACATTGATAAATTGGCAACTGACGGCATCCTTTTCGACAATGCCTACGCCTCTTGCACGGTATGCTCACCATCCCGGGCGAGTATCATGACGGGGAAATATCCGGCCACCCTGAACCTGACCGATTGGATCGAGGGATGGAAGTATCCCAAGGCCAAACTCTCCATTCCCGATTGGACCAAGCATCTCGACCTTTCCGAAACGACCTTGGCAGAGGTGTTTCAGGATGCGGGGTATAAAACGGTCCATTTAGGAAAATGGCATCTTGGGGAGGATGAAAAATACTGGCCCGAGAACCAAGGTTTTGACGTGAATTATGGTGGATGGTCAAAAGGCAGGCCGAACGGGGATAAAAAGCTTGGGGCCAAGGGCTACTTTGCCCCGTATGGAAATCCGAGGCTTTCCGATCCCAAGGGAGAAGAATACCTTACCGTAAGACTCGCCGCAGAGGCTTCACAATTTATCGAGGAGGAAGCGGATAATCCTTTTTTCCTGAATTTTTGGTTTTACAACGTGCATACGCCCTTGCAGGCACGAAAGGAGAAAATCGAGAAATATGAAACGCTGATCGACCCGGACAAAAATCAAAAAAATCCTATCTATGCAGCCATGGTTGAACATGTGGATGACGCAGTCGGCCAAGTTATACAAAAGCTTAAAGAGAAGAATCTATATGACAATACCATCATCATTTTTACGTCGGACAATGGTGGATTGATCGGAAACGCAAATAATAAGGTAACCAATAATTTCCCCCTGCGGGAGGGCAAAGGGGGTATCTATGAGGGCGGTGTCAGGGTGCCGTTAATCATTAAAATGCCCGATAACCAAAATGCGGGCTCACAGCAATCGGCCCCGGTGACATCCATAGACTATATGCCCACCCTGATCGATTTTCTGGATTTAGAGGTGCCCGAAGAACTACAAGCTGAAATGGATGGCGTCAGTCTGTTGCCCATACTGGAAAACAATGACGAAACTCTGGTGCGGGGCTCGATATATTGGCACTATCCACATTATCACCGTCAGGGAGCTACTCCATATAGCGCAGTGAGAAACGGCGACTGGAAGTTGATACATGTTCTGGAGTCGGATACCTATGAACTCTATAACCTCGAAGAGGACATTGGTGAAAAAAATGATTTGAGTGAACAATATCCGGAAATTGAAGAACAGCTTAAAGAAGATTTGAACGACTGGAGAAAAAAAGTCGGGGCGCAAATGCCGGTTTCCAATCCGAAGTATAGCCCGCCAACCAACAATTAAAAACATAAATTAGAGCCATCAGAAAAAACGCTACCATGACCGAATAGTCGAACAAAATTCTAAGGATTATGAGACTCAAATCCGTTTCCATTTTTCATCTTGGTGCCAACAGAAACCGATTCCGTAAAACCACTTAAAAAAACCTTATCGTGAATTCAAACAGCAAACAGTTTCTAAATCTATCTATTACCTTTATGGCCCTTGCCACTTTCGGAACCGCCCACGCCCAAGAACAGAAGCCTACGGAAAAGGCTCCTGAAACGCAAAAACCCAATATCATTTTCATCATGACCGATGACCTCGGCTATGGCGACCTCGGCGTACTCTTCCAAAATCAGAGAGCCGAGGACAACGGTTCTGGAACGCCCCGTGAGTTTACCCCGAATCTCGACCGGATGGCGGCCGAGGGTGCCCTTATGCCCCATCATTATTCCGCGGCACCGGTATGCGCCCCGTCTCGGGCTTCTTTTCTTTTGGGGCGAAGCCAGGGACACGCTAACATCAGGGATAACCAGTTCGACAAGGCGCTGGACAACAATCTCACGGTGGCTTCCACTTTACGCCAGGCCGGATATGCGACCGCGGCCATTGGAAAATGGGGACTCCAGGGCCGGGAGGGTACGGCTCCTAATTGGACGGCCCATCCATTGAATAGGGGATTCGATTACTTCTTGGGATATATACGCCATGGCGATGGGCATGAGCATTATCCGAAAGAAGGACTTTACCGAGGAAAAAAGGAAGTCTATGAGAATCGCACCAACATCACCGAGGACCTTGACAAATGCTATACCGCGGACTTGTGGACGGCTGCCGCCAAAAGATGGATTGTAAACCACAAACAGGGTCAGGAAACTGACAGCCCCTTCTTTATGTTCCTGGCCTATGACACTCCACATGCCGTATTGGAACTGCCCACCCAGGCCTATCCGGAAGGCGGAGGCCTCGAGGGCGGCATGCAATGGACCGGAACACCGGGCCAAATGATCAGCACGGCATCCGGGGAAATCGATTCCTGGATGCATCCCGATTATGCCGACGCCCTTTACGATGACGATGGTGACGCATCCACCGAACAGAAACCTTGGCCGGAGGTCTATAAGCGCTACGCGACCGACACCCGCCGTATCGATAGTGCCGTGGGCGACTTGATCCAATTGCTGAAAGACCTGGAAATCGATGAGAATACCCTGGTTGTTTTTACGTCCGACAACGGTCCATCACGGGAATCATACCTCGAAGGCCAGAACAATGTGCCTACCTTCTTCGAAAGTTTCGGGCCCTTTGACGGAATCAAGCGTGATACTTGGGAAGGCGGACTGAGAATGCCCACCATTGCCCGTTGGTCCGGAAATATTCCTGCGGGCCGGAGCATCGAAACCCCAAGTATCTCCTATGACTGGATGCCTACTTTTGCCGACATGGCCGGTTTGCCTGCCCCTGCCCTATCGGACGGGGTCTCGCTTTTGCCCTCACTGCTTGGCACAGGTAAGCAGCCCGAAAGCCATATCTACGTCGAATACTTTCAAGGGGGAAAGACTCCCAATTACGACAAGTTTCTGCCGGCGCACCAAGGTCGGCGCCGCCACCAAATGCAGATGATGCGTATCGGCGATACCGTTGGGGTGCGTTATGACATTCAAAGCAAGAACGACGATTTTGAAATCTACGACGTGGTCAAGGATCCCCGGCAGAATAACAATCTAGCGAAGGAACCGGGGATGGCCAATTTTCAACAGAAAATTAAAAACAGGGCGCTGCGGTCGCGAATTCCCAATAATACAGCTATCAGACCCTACGATGATGCTATGATTCCAGCCGTGGGTTCCGCGGAATCCGAAACGGCATCGGGGCGATTGCAAAGCGGACTTATAAGGAAGACCTACAAAGGCGATTTTCCATGGGTGCCCGAGTTGCGAACGCTCAACGCCTCGAAAGAAGGGATTACCGAATTGCCCCAAATCAATCCGGAATCCCAAAACGATTTCGATGCCCTGTACTTCGAGGGCCTTATTAAAGTGCCGGAAGATGGGGAGTACACTTTTTACCTCACAGCGAACGGCTCTGGACTGCTACGGATCCACAACGCCGCGGTAATCGACGCCGGGTTTGAATATTTTGCCAACTCTACCATCAGCGGGAGCATCCGTTTAAAGGCAGGGCTGCATCCTTTTCGGTTGTACCATACGA
>JBAUIP010000008.1:0-15120 GCA_049683055.1 Pricia sp. | reverse complement strand
ATGCCGTGTACCATTTGGCCTTCGGAAAGGGCTATTTTAATCCCGTTTCCTCCCAGAACATCAAACATGATACGGACTTTTTTGTCATTGACGGCGAGTTCGAGAAGAATGAAAGGGATGAAAAAATCGTCTGTAGCCTCAAGCGCGGCACCAAAAAGATTATCAAGCGCAACGGAAAGATATACGACCGGCTGTCGGACCATATCGGATTGCTTCCTCTCGTCATTATCTCTCCCGCTGACCGCGACCTGATTATCGAGGGCAGCGAGACCCGGCGCAAGTTTATGGATGGCGTTATTGCACAGTCTGATCAGCAGTATTTGCAAGATTTAATCAAATACAATAAGGTACTCGCCCAGCGGAATTCCCTTTTAAAATACTTCGCCGCCAACCACACCTACGACGCGGCGACCCTGTCCGTCTACAACGAGCAATTGGATTCCTACGGGATGCCCATTTTTAACAAAAGGGTGGCGTTTCTTGAAGCATTTATCCCTATTTTTAAGGAGCGGTATGCGGCGATTTCCGGCGGCCACGAAGCGGTGTCCCTTGAATACGATAGCAAGCTGCACAACGGAGGACTCCACGACCTTTTGAAAAAAAATGTTGAGAAAGATAGGGCCTTGCAGTACACCTCGGTGGGCATCCACAAGGATGACCTCTCCTTTGAAATCGAAGGGCATCCCATTAAAAAATTTGGAAGCCAAGGCCAGCAGAAATCCTTTTTGATCGCCCTGCGCTTCGCCCAGTTTCAATTCATCAAGGAGCAGTCCCGAACGGACCCTATTTTACTATTGGACGATATTTTTGATAAGTTGGATGAAAACCGCGTCGCACATATCGTCGCCATGGTCAACAACGCCAATTTCGGACAGATATTTCTTAGCGACACCCATGCCGAACGTACCGAGAACGTGGTCAAGCAGATGTACCAATCGTACAAATTGTTTGAGTTGGATGAGGATAACAGGGAATAGGATGATTTTATTAAATAGGATGACTTTATAGAATGGCCAAATCGTTAACTAGAAAGTTGTTGTGGACAGGAATTCTATTGTTTTTAGTAGGATGCTCCACTAGCATCGATAAAGAGGATTTAAAAAATCTCAACGGATACTGGGAAATCGAACAGGTCGAATTCCCCGGCGGCGGTGCGAAAGAATACCGCGTAAACACTACGGTAGACTATATACAATTTGATGACATGAAAGGATACCGGAAAAAGATGCAGCCTAGGTTCGATGGTACCTATCGAACGTCGGACGATGCTGAGGCCTTTGAGATTCTAGAAAAAGATGGAAGTTTTATCATTCATTATAAAACGGAACTCAGCGAATGGTCAGAAGAACTGGTCGGTTTGGATACCAATACGTTTTCGGTCGTAAACGAAGATGGAAAGCGCTATGATTATAAGCGTTTTGAGGCGATAAGCGTAGGAAAGGAGTAAATCATAGTCCGCGGGCCAAACTAAATATGTTCGATTTCGAGTCCCGGACATCTGACCTAGAATGCGTATCTTAATGAATGACAAATAATAAATCTGAGCAGCATCAAACGAAAATTCGTCAAGTAAAATCCGGAATCCAAAATGGCCAAACGTAACAACGACAACCTGAACATGGGCGAGGCCCTGCGGGAGTTCATCAAAGAAAACCGCCTTCAAAAGGGGATGGACAAGGTTGAGGTGCGTGAGGCCTGGGCGAACCTAATGGGGAACGGAGTGAACAACTACACCAGTGCCATCGAACTGCGCGGCGATACGCTTTTCATCTCCTTGTCCTCTTCGGTGCTTCGGGAAGAGCTTGGCTTGGGAAAATCGAAAATCATCACCATGCTCAACGAAGAACTGGGCAGGGATCTTGTAAAGAAATTGGTTTTGCGTTAAAAGGGATAGTGCGGACCGGTCGAGACGGAGTTAGCGCCAAAATCAATGATTTGCACTAAGGGCGACGGTCTGCCCGCATACTAAAAAATCTCCCTTCCCGAAAAGTGAAAGGCCCCTTCGATAGCGGCATTCTCGTCGCTGTCCGAACCATGAACGGCGTTTTCGGCGATATCCGTCGCGTAGAGTTTGCGGATGGTACCCTCGGCTGCTTCCTCAGGATTCGTCGCTCCGATCAAGGCCCGGAAATCCTCGACGGCATTCTCCTTTTCCAAGATAGCGGAAACGATAGGACCCCGGGTCATAAATTCCACAAGTTCCCCGAAAAACGGACGCTCTTTGTGGACGGCGTAGAATTCCTGCGCATCCCTTTGGCTCAATTGCGCATATTTCATGGCGACAATCTTAAAGCCGGCGGAAGTTATTTTCTCCAATATGGCGCCGATATGTCCGTTTTCGACCGCATCGGGCTTAATCATCGTAAATGTTCTGTCTGTTCTCATTTTCAAAATTTGGGCAAAAATACGCTTTCTACGGGAATGGGCAAGGTTTCGAAATCCTGTAGTCCTTGACTTGCTTGGTATTTGGATTCTAAGATTTGGTGCTTGGAATTTTAAAGTCCTATCTTTGCCCGCATGAATTTTGAGGACATCCAAGCGGTACAACAATTGCTTTCCGAACCGCAGAAAATCGTAATCGTACCCCATAAAAATCCTGATGGCGATGCTATAGGTTCCACCTTGGCCCTATGGCATTATTTGCGCAATAGGGGACAGGAGGCCGCTGTCATCGTACCCAATGACTATCCGAAGTTTTTAAAATGGATGGCCGGCAATGACGAAATCTTGAATTTTGAGCGGGAAAACGCTCAGGCCAAGGCCAAAATCGAGGCGGCTTCCGTTATTTTTACATTGGATTTCAACCACCTCGGAAGGGTCGGAAGCATGGAAAAATCCTTACGGGAGGCTAGCGCATCCTTCATCATGATCGACCACCACCAAGAGCCGTCGGACTATGCAAAAGTCATGTACTCCGACGTGGCGATGAGCTCCACCTGCGAAATGGTCTACCATTTCATAGAGTACTTGGGGGATACGGATGCCATCACCCCCGAAATGGCGGGCTGCATGTACACAGGCATCATGACGGACACCGGTTCCTTCAAATTTTCGGCCACCACAGCGACAACACATAGGGTCGCCGCCGCGTTGATCGAAAAGGGAGCTGAAGGTACCGAAATCCACCACAAGGTTTTTGACACCAATACCCCGGGCCGCCTGCATTTGCTGGGCACCGCGCTGAACAATATGGTCATTCTTGAAGAGTTCAAAACGGCCTACATTACCTTGAGCCAGGCAGAACTTGATGCCCACGCCTACCAAAAAGGCGATACCGAAGGCTTTGTGAATTATGGACTTACCTTGGAAGGTATTATCTTTGCCGCGATTTTTATTGAGAATAAGGAGGAAGGAATCATCAAAATTTCCTTTCGATCGGTAGTGGATTTTTCCGTCAACGAATTTGCCCGAAAGTATTTTGAGGGCGGCGGACATAATAATGCTGCAGGAGGAAAGAGCGAAGCATCTATGCAGGAAACCGCCTCCCGGTTCGAGTTGCTTTTGGAAGATTACAAGGAAGATTTAAAGGAATGAAAGTATGTTGCACAAATAAAATATTCTCCTGTTTTTGGCTTCTATTCGTCATTACCATCGCTGGGTGCGGTGGCCCGGAGCCAAGAAGGCCGGTGGAAGTAAAATCCGGCAGCTTTTTTACGGAATCGGTCGAGCGCAGCAAAAAGCGTTTGGCAAAGGAAGAGCAGCAGATGCAGGCGATTATGGAACGGGATACCGCACAGGACTATGTACACAGCGCCTCGGGATCATGGTACCGCTACGATGTGGTCAAGCCCGAAGCGGACTACACCCCGCAACCGGACGACCTCGTGACCATGACTTATAATATCATCGGTTTCGACGGTGATACCATCTATACTAAAGACGATATCGGCGTTCTCACCTATAAAGTGGACAAGCAGGATTTGTTTCCCGGCCTCCGCAACAGCGTCAAGTTATTAAAAGAAGGCGAGACCGCCACCTTTTTACATCCCTCTTCTTTAGCGTACGGTTATCACGGGGATGGTGAAAAAATTGGGGTCAATGTGCCGGTGATGTCGACACTGTCCATCCTAAAAATCGAGAAAGATAGCATGCCATAAAAATCCTCAAATCAACACATTTTCAAATCTTCAAATTAAATCTCATGAAAAAAGTATATTTTCTAGTCATACTAGCTATAGCCCTGACCGGCTGCAAAAGCCAATATTCAGAATTGGGTGACGGCATCTTTGCCGATATCCAGACTACTAGTGGTGATATTATCGTACAATTGGAATATGAAAGAACTCCTGTGACCGTAGCCAATTTCATCACCTTGGCGGAAGGCACTAGTCCTTTCGTCACCGATAGCCTCAAAGGGAAACCCTATTACGACGGCATCGTTTTCCACCGGGTCATCAAGGATTTTATGATCCAGACCGGCGATCCGACCGGAACCGGCAGGGGCAACCCCGGATATAAATTCAAGGATGAGTTTAACGACTCGCTCAAACACGACCAAAAAGGCATCCTTTCCATGGCCAATTCTGGTCCCGTGACCAATGGAAGCCAGTTTTTCATCACTCACAAGCCCACTCCTTTTTTAGATGGTCGCCATACCGTTTTCGGACAAGTGGTGGAAGGCCTTGACGTAGTGGATTCCATCGCCGGTATGGAAACTTCACAAGAGCAGGCCACTAAAGACCGCCCTCTGACCGATATTAAAATGGACAAAGTAGAAATCGTGCGCAACGGCAAGGCGGCCAAAAATTTCGATGCCGTTCAGGTCATGTCCGACTATTTCAAGGAAGAGGAGGAACGGATCGCCGCCTTCGAAAAAATGAAAAGCGATTTCACTGCCGAGATTGCCGAGCAGAAAACCGAGGCCGAAGAACTGCCATCGGGATTAAGAGTTTTGAAATTGCAGGAAGGCGAGGGAAACAAACCTCGGGTGGGACAAAAAGTGAACGTACATTACGCCGGATATTTGGAAGACGGAACCTTGTTCGATAGTAACTACGAAGAAGTGGCCAAGAAGTACAACATGTTCGACGACCGTAGAAAACAGGCCGGTGGCTATCAGCCCATGGCAATGGATTATAGTCCGGATGCCCAGCTCATCTCCGGTTTCAAGGAAGGCCTACAACAAATGGAAGTGGGCGATAAGGTGCGTCTTTTTATCCCATCGCATCTTGGTTACGGCCCTCAGGGGACCGGCCCGATTCCCCCGAACGCCGACTTGGTCTTCGATTTGGAGATTACGGGTATCGCGGAATAGAGCAGTTGACGCAATGAATACAAAAAGCTAGAGGCAGCAAATTTTTGGTCTCTAGCTTTTTTTATGTCCGCTATTGAACGAATCCTACACCGTACATCCCGCAATTTATCACAAATTATCCTTTCTGAAGAGACCTTATTTCTTCTAAAACCACCGTTCATCTAAAAAAAACAATAGCAAAGTAAATGCAGCGTTCTTGCTTTCTAACCCTTTCTATTAACCCTAAATCTTATGATATGAACTGGTACCTGAAAGTATTGAAAAATTATGCCGACTTCGAAGGCCGCGCCCGAAGAAAGGAATATTGGATGTTTTTTCTCATCAATATGATGATTAGCTACGGCTTGATGATTTTGGCCGTAATCGCCGAGTTGTCGGTGTTGCTGTTTGCCAGTACGCTTTATTCCATCGCTGTTATTATTCCCAGTTTGGGGGTGGCCATTCGTAGGATGCACGATGTAGGCAAAAGTGGATGGTTCATCTTGGTGCCAATCTATAGTTTTATCCTGCTCTGCAGCAAAGGTGAGCAAGGGGAAAACAAATACGGAGCCGACCCGAAAGAACTGGAAAGTCCGGTCATGCAAAAAGTTTGAAAGTCCATTTCCTGGTAAATTAATCTGGAGTTGGCATTAAAAGTGCCCAATCGTTTTATCGATCGGGCCCTTATTTACGTTTAGATTTCTCCAATTATTTCTTCGGAATATCCTCCAAAAGTCCCAATAAAAACTTCCAGAATTTCTGTACCGATGAGATGCTCACCCGTTCGTCGGGGGAGTGGGCTCCGTTAATGGTCGGTCCAAAGCTGACCATGTCGATATTGGGATAGTTCTGCCCTAAAATACCACATTCAAGTCCAGCGTGACAGGCGGCCACTTTCGGTTCTTCCTTGAACAGTTCCTTATATTTCTTCTCTGCGATTTTTAGAATTTCGGAATCCCGATTGGGTGTCCACCCAGGATATTCCCCCCCGAACTTGACCTCGCATCGGGCCAGTTCAAAAACGGACCGAAGCGAATTGGCCAAATCCATTTTGGCGGAATCGACGGATGATCGGGTCAGGCAATTGATAAGTACCGCTCCGTCGCTTACTTCTACTTTGGCGATATTATTGGAAGTCTCGACCAAATCGGGAATGGTAGCGCTCATCGCATAAACCCCATTATGTGCCGCGTAAATCCCTTTGATCAGCCGCTCCTGCGCGCCAAGACCCATAATCATATGAGGAGCGGAACATTGCTCGAGTGTAATGCTCAGATCCGGTTCGGTAGCTTCCAGCTCTTTTTTGATGGTACTGGCCAGTTTCATGATAGCTCCCTCAAATTCCTCGATCTGCGATTTGAGTACGACGATGACGGCAACACTTTCCCGGGGAATGGCATTGCGTAGTCCTCCCCCCTGAATTTCCGCCAAGCGCATCATAAAATTGTTGGAGGCATGGTAAAGTACCCGGTTCATAATCTTGTTCGCATTGCCAAGACCTTTGTGGATGTCGATGCCACTATGTCCACCTTGCAATCCTTTTACCTTGATTTCGTAGGGAACGACGGCACGCGGAACAGGTTTTCCGTTGTAGACCCGAGTGGCGGTCACATCGACCCCGCCGGCGCATCCGATATCGAGTTCGTCATCTTCTTCGGTATCGAGGTTCAGTAGAATTTCTCCCTGAAGGATGCCTCCTTTGAGTCCCTGCGCCCCGGTCATGCCCGTTTCTTCGTCAATCGTAAAAAGGGCTTCCAGAGGAGGATGCTTGATGTCATTACTTTCCAAAAGGGCCATAATGGCGGCGACGCCCATACCGTTATCCGCCCCGAGGGTGGTACCTTCAGCTTTGACCAGGTCACCGTCCACTTTCATTTTGATGCCTTCCGTTTCAAAATCGAACTCCGTATCCGCATTTTTCTGGTGCACCATATCGAGGTGGGACTGTAGGGTGACCATTTTCCTGTTTTCCATCCCCTTACTGGCGGGTTTTCTAATGATGACATTTCCTACATCATCTTTCATGGTTTCCAGATCGAGGGATTTTCCAAAATCCATCATAAATTGAATGACCTTTTCCTCTGTTTTGGAGGGTCTGGGCACCGCGTTCAAATCGGCAAATTTGTTCCAGATGGCATTCGGTTTTAGTTTACGTATCGCTTCGTTCATATAAATCTAGTTTTTTCCAAAAATAAGGCGTGAAATATTTAAATAAGCTATTATTGGCTAATTTTGATGCTCAAAGCCATTAAATTTTAATTGTAACCGTATTGAACGACAAATTAAGGAACGGTATCGCCCTTAGCCTGATACCCCAACTGATTTTTGTAGCATGGCTCGGCGGACGGCCCGAAACGGTAGAAACGTATTATAGCGAGGGAATTTATCCTTTGATCAGTAGCTTTTTTAGGATGTTGTTCGGATGGATTCCCTTCTCCTTGGGCGAAATCCTTTACCTCCTTTTGATCATTCTGGCCGTTCGCTATTTGGTTTTGAATAGGATGCACATCATGAAACACCCATGGCGGTTTCTTCGGAATGTAGCTATGGTACTTTCCGTATTCTATTTTACCTTCAACTTGGTGTGGGCCACAAATTATTATCGGATGCCGATTGCGGAACAGTTCGGTATCCGCGATAGTGTCAGACCCTCGGAGGTCATTGATCTGACGGAGAAACTCATCCTTAAGACCAACCGGTTGCAACTGGAAATTACAGGGGACAGTTCCCAAATCGTAAAAGTACCCTACGACCGCGACCTTATCTACGAAATGACCATTTCTGGGTACGGACAGCTCCGGCAGCAGTACCCGTTTTTGGCTTATCCGCATCCCAGCCTTAAAAATTCCAATTCCGGTGCCTTGATGGGCTATCTGGGCATCGGCGGATATCTCAATCCCTTTACCAACGAGGCTCAGGTCAACGGACTCACTCCCACTTTTCGCCTTCCGGTAATCACGGCGCACGAAATCGGTCATCAGGTGGGTTATTCCAAGGAGAACGAGACCAATTTTATCGGCTATTTCGTCACCATGAAAAATGAGGATGTTTATTTTCGGTATTCTGCCTCCGCTTATGCGTTGAGCTACTGCCTTAGTGCCGTTCGCCGCACAGATGAACAGCAGTTTGAACAACTGTCCGAAAAAATCAATGCGGGGGTGTGGGAAAACTACCTTGAACTTAGTGCCTTCAACCAAAAGTTCGCCAACCCGTTCGAGCCGGTCTTTAAAACCATTTTTAGTGGTTTTTTAAAGGCCAACCAGCAAAAAGAGGGTATCAAGAGCTATGGTAAAGTGGTGGAATTGTTGGTGGGGTATCACGAGAGGTATCCTCTGTGAAGTTCAAGTTCAAGCGCAATTTCAAGTTCAAAGGCAAGTTCAGGTTCGATTTCTTTTCCTATTTTTAGCATCGCCGAACTCAATCGAAGATAAATGAATAGAACACGACTCTTGGCCCTTACCATTTTCTGGTGCTGCGCCTTTTCTTTTGCACAGGAATACTTTCCGAAAAACGATGGCGTCAAGGCCGCAAACAATAATTACACGGCCCTGACCAATGCGAAAATCTACGTTTCTCCCACTGAAACGATTGATGGTGGTACCTTGCTGTTCCGAAAGGGTAGGATAGTGGAGGTCGGCAAATCTGTAAGCCTTCCTGAAAATACGGTGGTCGTCGATGTCAGCGGAAAATCCGTCTACCCTTCTTTTATTGACGTCTATTCCGGTTTTGGGGTGGAAAAGCCTGAAAAAGTGGAATCCGACGGAAGGTCCGCGGAGTTCGAGGCTTCGCGTGAGGGATTTTACTGGAACGACCATATTATGCCCGAGAACGATGCGGTCAGCAAATTTGAATACGACGATACGGTGGCAAAAACGCTGCGGGAAGCGGGATTCGGAGTGGTCAACTCCCACATTCAGGACGGAATCGCAAGGGGAACCGGAGTGCTGGTCGCGCTCAACGGCGCCGGAAACAATGCCGACAGGATTATCGACGACCGTTCCGCCCAGTATTTTTCCTTTGATAAAAGCGTAGCCAAGAAGCAATCGTATCCGACTTCGCTAATGGGTGCCATGGCCTTGCTACGCCAAATGTATAATGATGCGGATTGGTACGCGCAAGGCGAGGTCGATACGAAAGACCTATCGCTCGAAGCGCTGAACGAGAACAAAGGGCTGCCCCAGATTTTCAAAGGTGGCGATAAAGGTCACGTGGTTCGTGCTGATGGAATCGGGGACGAATTTGGCATTCAATACGCCATTTTGGGCGGTGGGGACGAATATGAGCGGGTTGCCGATATCAAAGAGACCAATGCCCGTTTAATCCTGCCCTTGAACTTTCCGGAGGCTTACGATGTATCCGATCCCTATGCTTCAGGATACGTGCCTTTGAAAGATATGCGCCATTGGAACCAAGCTCCGGCGAACCCAAAGATTCTGGCGGAAAACGGAGTTCCTTTTTCCTTTACACTGAACGGTTTGGATTCCCCAGCCGACTTTAAGAAAAAGCTGATGAAGGCCTTGGAATACGGACTTCCCAAAACCAAGGCTCTGGAGGCCTTGACCACCGTTCCGGCGCAGATACTGGGAAAATCCGCCGATATCGGCACGCTGCAAAAAGGAAGCTATGCCAATTTTTTAATTACTTCGGGAGACATTTTCGAGAAGGAAACCGTGCTTTACGAAAACTGGGTGCAGGGTGCCAAGAACGTCATCGTCGATATGGCCTCCAAGGATATCCGGGGGGAATACGATCTGTCCGTTTCCGGCCAGACCTTTGATCTTTCCATCAAGGGAGAAGTAGGAAGCCCGAAAGTCGAGGTCAAAAAGGATACCGCGAAATTGAAGTCCAAATTCAGCTATTCCGATAGCTGGATGTCCCTTTCCTTCGCTACCAAAGACGGAGGGAAAAGCTACCGGATGACCGGATTGATCGATCCGGCTTCGGAAGACCTGACCGGCAAGGCCGTACTTCCCGATGGAAGCGAGACGGATTTTAAGGCCGTCAAGACATCCTCCTTTGCGGAGAAGGACGAAAAGAAAACAGACGAAAAGAAAAGTGCCCCCGAAATGGTCGCGGTGACCTATCCCAATGTAGGATATGGTTATGAATCCATCCCCCAACCACAAAACATCCTATTCAAAAACGCAACGGTTTGGACTAGTGAAGAAGCGGGCATCCTCGAAAACACCGACGTACTGGTAAAAGACGGAAAAATTGCTAAAATCGGTTCGGATTTACGGGCCGGCGGAGCCGAGGAAATCGATGTTACCGGCAAGCACCTGACGGCCGGTATTATCGACGAACACAGCCATATTGCGGCATTGGCCATCAACGAAGCGGGACAGAACTCCTCCGCCGAGGTGAAGATGACCGATGTGGTCGACCCTGAGGATGTCGGAATCTACTATGCGCTGGCGGGTGGTGTTACTTCCCTGCAACTATTGCATGGTTCCGCTAATCCCATCGGGGGACAGTCCGCTATCATGAAATTAAAATGGGGCGAAAGCGCCGATAATATGATTTATGACAATTCTCCCAAGTTCATAAAATTCGCTTTGGGCGAGAACGTCAAACAGAGCAATTGGGATAGCCACAGCCGTTTTCCCCAATCCCGTATGGGGGTAGAACAGGTCTTTATCAACTATTTCCAGAGGGCTAAAGAGTACGAGGAGCGCAAAAAAAGCGGCGAGCCCTATCGGAAGGATGAAGAAATGGAGACCTTGGTCGAAATCTTGAACGGCGAACGGTTTATCTCCTGTCACAGTTACGTACAGAGCGAAATCAACATGACCATGAAGGTCGCGGAGAAATTCGGGTTTCGCGTGAACACCTTTACGCATATTCTTGAAGGTTATAAGGTGGCGGACAAAATGGCCGAGCATGGAGTAGGCGCGGGCACCTTCAGCGACTGGTGGGCCTATAAGTTCGAGGTGAACGATGCCATTCCCTATAATGCCGCCATCATGCACAATCAAGGGGTTACGGTGGCCATCAACAGTGACGACGCCGAAATGATCCGGAGGCTGAATCAAGAAGCGGGCAAAACCGTCAAGTACGGTGGACTCAGCGAGGAGGCGGCCTGGAAAACGGTCACTATCAATCCCGCGAAACTGCTCCACCTCGACGACCGCACCGGTAGTATCAAAGAGGGAAAGGATGCCGATTTAGTGCTGTGGAGCGACCATCCCTTATCTGTCTATGCCAAGGCGGAAAAAACCATTATCGATGGGACAACCTATTTCGATATCGAGAAGGATGAAAAAATTAGGGAAAGCATACATCAAGAACGTAACCGGCTTGTCAACATGATGCTACAGGAGAAGGCCGACGGCAAGAAGACCCAAGAACCAAAGCAGAACAAGAAGGAGACCATGCATTGTGAAAGTGGAATCGAGGGTATCCACTAGTTGGTACGTTTTTGCACGTAGAATAGAAGCCAGGTATTGTAGAATGCTCAATATAACCCAAATGTGCGAATGAAATTGGTTTTCGTTGGAAACAATGTTCGAAGGAAAATCAAGTATTGATGGTTTATGGTTGACAAGAAATCCACACTGACTAACGTATAATAGAAAAAGAAGTTTTTGAGATGAAAAAAATGATTCAATTATCGAAAACGGTCGTACTCGCGGTTCTATGGACCACTTTTTATGCCACCGCCCAGCAAACTCCCGCGCCCGTTCAGACCGAGCCCATCAGCATTGACGGTGCCACCGCGCACTTGGGCAACGGCGAGGTCATTGAAAACGCGCTCATTATGTTCGAGGGTGGAAAACTGACCTTTGTTGGCCCTGCCAACACCAAAATTGCCAGAAAAGGGACCACAATCAAGGGCAAAGGAAAACACGTCTATCCCGGTTTTATCGCCCCGAGTACCTCCTTGGGATTGATTGAGATCAATGCGGTTCGGGCCACGGACGACGAAGATGAATTGGGTGAACTCATTCCCCATGTCCGAAGCCTCATCGCCTACAATGCGGAATCGAAAGTAGTGGAATCCATGCGGCCCAACGGGGTGCTCATTGGACAAGTGACTCCCAAAGGCGGACGAATTTCAGGAACTTCCTCCATCGTGCAATACGATGCCTGGAACTGGGAAGATGCTGCCATCAAGGTAGACGACGGCATCCACCTGCGATGGCCGGGCACGTTTCGTCAGGGCCGATGGTGGATGGGCGAGGAGCGTGGTTATCAGCCCAACGACAAATATCAGGAACAGGTCACAGAGGTTGAAGTCTTCCTCAAGAATGCCAAGGCCTATGGCTCCGGCGCCGATGAGGATATGAACCCTGCTTTTGCTGCCATGCAAGGCAGTTTTGATGGTTCCCAAAAACTCTTTGTTTACGCTGATGGAGAAAAGGAAATTATCGATGCCGTAACCCTCGCCAAAAAATCCGGAGTCAAAAATGTGGTCTTGGTCGGCGGATATCATGCCTATAAAATCACCGATTTTTTGAAAGGGAATGAGGTTGCCGTTCTCGCTCAATTCACTCATAACCGGCCTGTTTTTGAGGATGAGGATTATGATTTGCCCTATAAACTGCCTAAACTATTGGTTGATGCAGGACTATTAGTTGGCCTTCAAAATGCGGATGCCTCCAACTTTCAAACCCGTAATCTGGCCTTCTATGCCGGCCAACTCGTAGGGCAGGGAATGGAAAAAGAAAAAGCCCTACAACTGATTACGGGCAACAATGCTGAAATTCTCGGTATCTCGGAGAACTACGGTACCTTGGAAAACGGTAAAAGTGCCACATTGTTTATCTCCGAAGGAGACGCCCTAGACATGCGGGGCAATCAACTGACCCATGCTTTTATCGATGGTAGGGAAATTTCACTGGAAACCCATCAGACCGAACTGTACAAACGGTATTCAGACAAATATGAAGGGAAGTAATACTACGGTCTGCATTACCCAGCACCGATTTATGGGGGACATATTTTGCTTTACATCGGGAACTGGATTTTTTGAAAAAGTTTCGGGTCGATACTCATTGGGATGGATTGTTTGCGATATCGCATAAGTTAACCTCAAAAACGGTAATCCTTAGGAGTTGTAAGTATGGGACGTGGCCCTCAAACGCAAGAAATAAATTTGAACCCATTCCCTTTCGAAATCTCAGAATCTCCCACAGGCACTTGAATAAATCCGTCGGCCTTCGCCAAGCTGACCAGGTCACCGGAACCGTTGCCTTGAACCAGCAAGGCATGAAGCATCCCATCCCGCCATACCGTTTGAACTTGTAGAAAAAGGGTTAGGGCCGAGTGCGGTTGCACCGGCTCGTCCAAAATTACCATAGGTCGTTCGAACATGGAATTTTTTTCAGCCTCGGCTAGCTGTTGGAGTTTCTCACTTAATTTCACGTTGGCAAGCTGTTCGAAATCTATCGTCAGGCTTTTCTTCAACCAGGGCAGGAAATAAACATGGTAGTTCGCAAAAGTGGACACCGGATTTCCCGGAAATGAAAAAACTACTTTTTCTTGATTTTGGGCTCCCTGATTTTCTATCTGCCGATTGTTGCTTGGTTCATCTTGCCTTTGTTTATTGCTGGGTAATCGATTCTCCCAAGTCCCAAACCAGAATGGCTTTCCGGGCCTCTGGGCCACGCGATGAAATACTTTCTGAACGCCCAGCTTTCCCAGCGCATCGGGAATGAAGTCAAACTTCCCCTTGGAAACCCCACCGCTGAGCATCAGCACGTCATTTTCAGTTAGGGCCTTTCGCAACCCTTCTTCGATGGTTTTGCGCTCATCGGCCAAATGCAATCTTGAAGGCGTGATACCCACCTTTTTCAACGCGACGGTCAAGGACAAGGTATTCGATTTCCGGATTTGATGGGGCAGTGGCGTTTCGGATACCTCGACCAGTTCGTTTCCAGTGGATATCACGCAGACTTTGAGGAGTTTTTTGACCAAAACCTCGGTTTTTCCGACGCTGGCGAGTACTCCGATAACGGCAGCGTTAATTTTGACACCTTTTTCCAGTAGTACGCTACCGGCTTTCGCATCGCTGCCTTGGGTATGAATGTTCTGACCTTTGTTAGGGGATTTGGAAATCGAAGCATGTCCATTTTCGATATCCGTTTCTTCGTACATAATAATGGTGTCGGCGTTTTTAGGCAGCACCGCCCCCGTCATTATTTCAAAACAATTTTTTTCGGAAGAAAGGGATTTTTGCGCCATTCCCGCACTTAAAATCCCTTCGACTTCAAAGCGGTCGATGCCCTTTTCGATAGCGGAGAAGTTAATGGCAATACCGTCTTTGGTCGAGCGGTGAAATGGGGGAAAGTCCCTGTCAGCGGTAATGTCTTCCGATAAAATTCGGTCCGTACTATCGAGAAGCAAAACGTTCTCATCGCCCAAGTCTAAAGGGTATTGTAGTACTTTCCTAAAAGCCTCTTCGAAAGAAATCATCTGGTTTATCTGAAATTTTGAATACAACTACGGAATACCTAGAACGGGGAAACCTGTAAACATCAAGATATCAATTAGTTACTAAGAAATCAGACGGTTTTATCAATAGCAATTTTTAGGAACCAATGTCAGACCCAAACATCATCAAGTGAACTATTGATTGCTTTTCCGTCTCCTCCAGAGCCAGCTTCCAACAAAATAGGCCACCAGCGCAATCAAGAAATACTTGAAGTACGAAACCGGTTCCCCATCGCCGTTAACGGTCGTAAAAATCCGGTCCCAGCGCGGTCGCCAGTTGAAAATACCTTCATTGAAATTGTCCACACTGAACCAAATGAAAATGGGGGTACCTACGATATGGTTTTCAGGTACGTATCCCCAGGCGCGACTGTCCTCGGAATGGTCCCGGTTGTCTCCCATCATCCAATAATAATCCTGCTGAAAAGTGTAAGAATCTGCTACCTGTCCGTTGA
>JBAUIP010000007.1:0-2034 GCA_049683055.1 Pricia sp. | reverse complement strand
GTTCCGATAACCCGGGGCAATCTGGCCGCTTTCGCACAGGTTTTCCCGGGTCATGACATTGTTCTCGATGAAAACGACCGCTGCTTGCAGTGCTTTGACCTGACCTTTGATATTTCGGTGCAGTGTTACTTGACGCCCCTGCTCCACGGGGCTTGTGTCTATACCATTCCGCATGATCAGATCAAATTTACCTACGTCTATGGACTGCTGGACGACCACGAGCTGACCTTCGCTGTGATGGCGCCGAGCATGATCCACCACCTAAGGCCCTATTTTGAAGAAATTTATCTCGAAAAACTGAGATATTTCCTTCTTTCGGCAGAGGCTTCACCCGTAGAACTGCTACAAGATTGGTTCAAGCATATCCCCAATGCCAAGGTCTTTAATTTTTACGGCCCGACCGAAGCGACGATATATTGTACCTCCTACGAAGCACAGCGCGATGGGCCCCTAAAGGAGGCTAACGGAATGCTGGCTATAGGTCGACCCTTCGCAAACACCGAGGTGCTCATTCTGGACGACGACAATAAGGTTGTTGGAAGTGGCGTTAAAGGCCAAATGTACGTTTCGGGCGAGCAGGTAACGAAGGGCTATTGGAACAATCCCGAAAAAAACATCGAGGCCTTCAAAACCATTGAGTTCGATGGAGAGCCCAAGCAATTCTATAAGACCGGCGACATATGTATGAGGGACGATGAAGGGGATATTCTCTACTATGGCCGGGCCGATTATCAGGTCAAAATTCAAGGATACCGCATCGAACTGGGTGAAATCGAATCCCACGCCCGGCAGGCCATGGACGGCAAAAATGCGGTTGCCTTCGTATATATTGGGCAAAAGGGGAGTCCACAAATCGCATTGTGCCTCGAAACCGACGCCTATGACGAAAAAGACCTGACCGCCTTTCTAAACAGCAAATTGCCGCCGTATATGCTACCCTCACGGTTTTTCAATATTGAAAAATTTCCGCTGAACACCAGCGATAAGGTAGACCGAAAAAAAATCGAGGCCTTGCTGCCGGATTGATCTTGATACTGCGAAGCCCCCCGTATCCCGCGTATATGAGAACGGGAATTTGGCTGCTAAACGAAACCGGAAAAGTAAACCTTGGAGTAGATTAAAAAAACTTGAAACAAAGAAAATGGAAAGAACTGAAATTGTAGAACAACTGACGACCGTATTCCGCAAAACCTTCGACAAGCCCGACCTGACCCTCACCGACGACCTGACCGCCAGTGATGTCGATAATTGGGATTCCCTGACCCATATGATGCTCATCGGGGATATCGAAAAGGAATTCGACATCAAGTTCAAGCTGAAGGAACTCAACAAAATGAACACAGTGGGCGACCTGATTGGCATTGTTGAAGGTAAAACGAGCTAAAGCGTGCAGCCATGTTCATACGCAAAGGCCCAAAACGCGATACGCCTCCCCGTAAAGTCCGAAAAACCAACATCAAGTAATCCATGGTCTTCACGTCCCTAAATTTTTTGCTCTTTTTTCCCGCGGTCGTGCTCCTGTTCTACGTCACACCCATCAGATTCCGTTGGGCGACTTTATTGGCGGCCAGCTATTTTTTCTATCTAAATATCGAACCCGTTTTCGGACTGCTCACCGCTTTTATCACCCTCTGCACCTACATTTTTACCCGCCTGATCGATAAGGCCGAAGACGACGCGAAAAAGAGCGTGTTCATGTATATCAACATCGCCCTCATTTTGCTTCCGCTTTTCTTTTACAAGTATTTTATCCCCATCAACAACGGAATGTTCGATATGCTCGAGGCCTACGACATTCGCTGGGGCCTGCCGCAAATCAGCTACTTTCTTCCTGTGGGCATCTCCTATTATACCTTTATGGCCATTGGTTATACCGTCGACGTGTACAATGAGGAGTTGGAGGCGGAGAAAAATATCGGTATGGTCGCCCTGTTTATCGCCTTTTTTCCCTTGGTGCTTTCCGGCCCCATCGAACGGGCTACCAATATGATTCCGCAGTTCAAGTCAGACCTCAAGTTGAATCCCGTTAATTTC
>JBAUIP010000006.1:0-9181 GCA_049683055.1 Pricia sp. | reverse complement strand
TTTATACAGAAAGTACAAGGGCCCAGTGAAGAGGTTTAGCTGATGCCCGGTGACCACGGTAAAGGTAATCGGTTCCTTCAACTTTTTGATGTGGGATTCCGTCTCCGGAGTCATCGCAATGCCCCTGTACTGATTTTGAAGGGATTGGTAGAGGATATCCCGATGCGCATCCGAAAAATGGGAGGCCTTTTCCGCGATTTGTCCCTCGAAATTATTCAGGTTCGGATACCGATTATAAAAGGGTTCGAGGGATGGTTTTTCATCCAAATAATCGCAGATAAGCTCCGTAAAATAGCCGGTTCGGTCGAAGGATAGGTGGTCGATTTGCATAGGTTCGGTAAATATAATATTCTGCATTTTGGGGGATTGCTAAAGATACGTTAATTGCGTTGACCTCGATTATCGACCAATGGTAGATGATATAGGCCGAGAATCATGATTATTCACTAGATTTGGGAGGTATGAGAACACTTTTATTTATTGTAGCGCTGACGGTATCCTACGTAGTGGATGCCCAAGACCTAAAATCCCCATCCGCATTTCTGGGATATGAACTGGGAACCCAATTTACCCGCCACCATCAGGTCGTCGATTATTACCAATATCTGGCTGAGGCGGCATCCGATCGGGTGCAACTGGAAGAATACGGACAGACCAACGAACGGCGGCCGCTACTTTTGGCCTATGTCTCATCCCCTGAGAACATTGGGAACCTCGAGAACATCCGAAAAGCACATATGGAAACTACCGAGGCGAAGGGAAATTCAGCGGACAGCAATATTCCCGATGAGGCCATAGTTTGGCTTAGCTACAACGTACACGGCAATGAGAGCGTCAGTACCGAAGCTTCGATGCTGACGATTTACGAACTATTGACCAAGAAGAGCGATTATCTGGAAAATACGGTCGTGCTGATAGATCCCTGCATCAATCCCGATGGGCGCGAGCGCTACGTTACGTGGTATCAGCAGTTCAAGAATTCCCCCAACAACGTCGACCCCAACAGTAAGGAACATCACGAACCTTGGCTGAGCGGAAGGCCCAACCACTATATGTTCGACCTGAACCGGGATTGGGCCTGGTTGACCCAGGTGGAGAGCCAGCACCGCATCAAGAAGTACAACCAATGGTTGCCCCACGTGCATGTGGATTTCCATGAACAGGGTGTAGACTCCCCCTATTATTTCGCCCCCGCGGCGGAACCTTTCCACGAGGTTATCACCGATTTTCAGCGGGAATTTCAGGTCACCGTTGGAAAAAACCACGCCAAATATTTCGACGCCAACGGATGGTTCTATTTTACCAAGGAAGTTTTCGACCTGCTCTATCCCAGTTACGGCGACACCTATCCTACCTATAACGGAAGCATCGGCATGACCTACGAACAGGGCGGTAGCGGTCGGGCGGGCCTTGCCATCGAAACCAGCATCGGCGATACTTTGACCCTAAAGGATCGAATCGAACACCATTTTACAACGGGATTGTCGACCGTAGAGATCGCCTCTCGAAATGCAGAACGCTTGAACACGGAGTTCAAAAAATTCTATGGGCCGAAGGACTACAAATACAAAAGCTACGTCATGAACGGCGATTCGGATAAAATCGAAGCCCTTACCAATTTACTGGAACAGCATGAAATCGAATTCGGCTACGGGAAGGATGGCAGTGCGAAGGGATTCAGCTATGGAACCGGCAAAAACTCGAACTTAAAGACTTCGGAGAAAAGTTTGGTCATTCCGACCGATCAGAAAAAGGGCACTTTGGTCAAGGTGCTGTTTGAACCTTCCGCCAAGTTGAGCGATTCGCTGACCTACGATATTACGGCTTGGTCCTTACCTTACGCCTACGGATTGGATGCGGTGGCTTCGGAAAGCCGCGTCGATTTTACAGGGACGGGGGATGCAACATCTGCCAAAAACATGGAACCAGCGAAAGAAAAGGCGATGGTCAGCGAAGATCCGACCCAAAGCCTCGGCGAAGTATCGGCCTTACCCGAGGATGCCTATGCCTTCCTTACCGACTGGAACAGTATGCGCGATGCGCGATTTTTGTCCGACCTACTACAAGCGGACATCCACGTTAGATCGGCCCGAAAATCCTTTACTATGGATGGTGTCGATTATGAGCGCGGTAGCTTGATTATCGCCAAGGCGGACAATAAGAACCATCCCGATTTTTTGGGTACCCTGTCCAAAACAGCGACCAGCCACAACAAATTGTTGACTCCGACCTCCACCGGGTTCGTCGAAAACGGAAAGGATTTTGGGTCGGGCTACGTCAGGATGCTAAAAAATGTCAAGGTAGCCGCGCTTTCGGGAGGGCCCACCTCAACTTTGCATTTTGGGGAGGTCTGGCATTTTTTCGAGCAGCAGCTGAACTATCCGCTGACCGTTATAGATACGCAGTACATGTCCGATGTCGACCTGACCGAGTACGACGTGCTCATTTTGCCCGATGGCGATGGATACGCCGATTTTTTGGATAAGGATGTATTGAACAATCTCAAGGAATGGGTAAACAGCGGCGGAAAGTTGATTGCCATGGGTGGGGCTTTAGAAGGACTTTCCGGAGAAGATAAATTCGAAATCGAGGCCAAGGAGACCGAAAAAGACAGCACGGTCAACCTGCAGGCTTACGATGAAAACCAGCGCGAGCAGATGAAAAATGCCATCACCGGGGCTATTTTCAAGACTAAGGTTGATTCTACCCACCCCCTAGCCTATGGATATGACGACACCTATTTCAGCCTAAAACTGGGGGACGCGGCTTATTCCTATTTAAAAAACGGAACCGTCGTTTATTTAGAGGATGGCAACGCCAGCCCGGTATCAGGATTCGCCGGTAGCGAGACCCGGGAAAAAATTGGCAATTCCCTGATTCTCGGAGTCGAAGAGCATGGCGAGGGCCAGGTTATCTATATGGTCGACAATCCCCTCTTCAGAGGTTTTTGGGAAAACGGAAAGCTGTTTTTTGCGAATGCGCTTTTTATGGTGGAGTGAGACTTGCTTTAAGTCTCAACTTCGGCAATTGCAGTCCACTAGTTCACAAATTGTGTAATCAGAAGTATTATCCCAATCGCCGAGACTCCGAAAATAAGTGTGCCCATAGTATGGACCTGATTTCCTTGTTTGACATCCATGCCGGTCAACTGAGTCAACACCCAGAAAAAACTGTCGTTGGCATGTGATACCACGGTCGATCCGGCCCCAATGGCCAAAACGGTCATCGTGGTCAGAAACGGATCTTCGAGTCCTAACGCCGGCATCATCGTGGCAACGATGGATGCTGTAGTAATCAATGCCACTGTCGATGAACCTTGGGTCGTCTTTAGGCAGGCCGCCAACAAAAAGGGGAAAAACAAACCTATCGACATCCCTGAAAAACTTTCCGTAATCAATTCGGCTATCCCTGAATTCTGCAACATGGCCCCGAAAATTCCTCCGGCACCGGTAATTAAGATGATGGGAGCGGCAATCAACAACGAATCGCCCAACCACCCGTTGGCGGAGTACACCTTATCGTTCAATGTTTCGGGTAAGAGCAACGAAAGGGCGACCCCGATAAGCAGGGCAATCACCGGCTCGCCCAAAAATGAGATGACCGGATATACCGGCGACGAAGTCAATGAGAGTCCCGGATAATCGAAAACGGACTTTAAAACGATGAGCACGATAGGAACCGTAATGCATAATAGCGATAATCTTAATTTTGGCTGATGTAAGGCATCGGGAGAGCTTTCGATCTTAATCGGAATCCGGACTCGCGCAGCGATTTTGGTCGCAAAAAAATAGCAGCTGATAAGCGATAGCATGCTGATAATGATTCCCCACAAAATAACACTGCCCAGTTCCGCATTCAAAATTCCCGCTGCAGCGATGGGTCCGGGCGTCGGGGGCACCATCACGTGGGTGGCGGTAAGGCCCAAGGCCAGAGCGGCTGTCGTACCCGCGTAGGAGACTTTTGCCTTCTCGGATAGTGCCTTGTTGAGGGAGTTCATGATGATAAAGGCCGAGTCGGCAAAGACCGGGATAGACAGCAGGTAGCCGGTCACCATCATCGCCAGATGAATGGACTTTTCCCCGATAAGCTTAAGCATCCGCGTCGCGATGACCATGGCCCCACCGGATTTTTCGAGTATGGTACCGATGGCGACCCCGAAGAAAATAATGAGTCCGATTTTTCCCATGATGCTACCAAAACCGTCATTGACGGAGGAGATGATTTCGGGCACTCCCATTCCGGTGATAAAACCGTATCCGATGGCCGCCAAGAGCAATACAAAAAAGGGATGGATGTTCCACCGAACGATTCCGATGATGATAAAGGCGAGGGCGAGGAGCAGGGCTAGGACATAAATCATGGGCGTAAAGTTCAATTGCAAATTCAAGCGCAAGTGCAAGCTCAAGTGCAGTGCAATCTCGAAAGGTGCTTGGTTATTCGGTTATTTGTTTTAAATCTGCTAAATGTTTCTTGTTCGCGGTATTTTATCACCACTCCGTAAAACTGCCATCCTCATTTCTCCAAATCGGGTTCGTCCAACTATGGCCGATTTGTTGTCCTTCTTTGAGTTTGTCCTCATTGATTTCGACTCCAAGTCCCGGTTTTTTGAGTAGTTCGATGTAGCCATCCTTCACCTCGAATACTTCGGGATTTTCCATATAATCCAACAAGTCGAATCCCTGATTATAATGAATGCCGAGGCTGCTTTCCTGTATTACGGCGTTGATGCTGGCAAAATCGATGTGCAGGCAAGAGGCTAGAGCAATCGGACCCAGCGGGCAATGGGGCGCCAGGGCCACATCGTAGGCTTCGGCCATAGCTGCGATGCGCCGTACTTCGGATATGCCTCCGGCGTGGCTGAGATCGGGCTGGATGATATCCACAGTGCCGCGGTGCAGCAGTTCCTTAAAATCCCACCGGGAGAATAGGCGTTCGCCCGTCGCAATCGGGATGCCGGTATACGGATAAATTTGGTCCAGGGCCTCGTAGTTTTCGCTCAACACCGGTTCTTCAAAAAACATTGGTTCGTAAAGCGAAAGTTCATCCATTAAACGCTTGACCATGCCTTTGTGAACCCTCCCGTGAAAGTCCAGTCCGATATCCAATTCATCACCGAATTCCTCTCGCAACATCTTGATATTACCGGCGACCGATTTTATTTTCTTGACTGAATCGATCCACTCGAAAGGGCCGGTAGCGTTCATCTTCACAGCCTTATAGCCTTGGGCCACTTTCTCCCGAGCCTGATCTAGAACCACTTCGGGATAATCGCCCCCGATCCAGCAGTACATTTTCATCTTTTGCCTGACCGTACCGCCTAAAAGTTCATAAACCGGAACGCCCAAGTGCTTGCCCTTGATATCCCAAAGGGCTTGGTCAATGCCGGATAGAGCACTCATCAGAATCGGACCGCCTCTATAGAAACCGCCTTTGTAAAGGGTCTGCCAAATGTCCTCGATATGGTTCGCCGAGCGTCCGATGACAAATTGGGATAGTTCGTTGATGCAGGCCTCCACAGTGGCAGCCTTGCCCTCGACCACTGGCTCGCCCCAGCCGATGATTCCGTTTTTGGTAGTCATTTTTAGGAACAGCCAACGCGGCGGCAATTTAAAGAGTTCGATTTTTTCTATTCGTAGGTCGTCCATATCGGGCATCCTTCTTAATGAAATTTATTTCTTGGAATTTGCCATAACCTGTTTTCGAAATCCTTCTGCCTGGGTCGTGACTTGACGAAAATCAGCTTTGGTTCGGACCGCACTCTTAACTAGACCGCTCCCTAATCCAATGCCATCGATGCCCACTTCAAGCCAATCTTCTATATTATTTTTGTCAATCCCCCCGACCGCAAAAAAGGGTACATCGTTGAAAGGACCTTTGAGGGATTGATAATGAGGAATACCCAAAGTTCCTGCGGGAAATAACTTGATGATATCGGCCCCGAATGCCAGCGCATTAGCGACCTCGGTAGGGGTCATGGCTCCCATCAATATCGGAATATGCTCTGCCTTGCCCAACTCTGCCACTTTTCTATGGGCATTAGGGGTCACCAAAAATTGGGCACCTGCCGCAATAACCTTTTGGGCCATTTCGAAGGTAGTGACCGTACCGGCGCCGATGAGCATCTCGGGATGCCGTTCCCTTGCCTTTGTTATTTCTTCAGCGAAACCGGGGGTGTTGGTCGTAATTTCCATGACCTGCATTCCTCCGGCAACGAGCGCGTCGACGGCAGGTTGCACTGACTCTTGCGCGTTCAGCCTCAAAATAGCGATCAGCTTTTCGGATCGGATGCGGTCGATTATTTGCTTTTTGTTCCTCATCGCAATACGTGTCCCGATGTATTTCCCGCTACGATGGAATCGATTTCCTGTTCGGTGCTGGTGTGAACATCACCGGTCATGGTGTGCTTTAGCGCAAAAGCGGCCGTGGCGAAATCGATGCATTTTTGGGGATGCCAAGCGTGTGCCATTCCGTGGAGTAAGCCTGCTGCAAAGGCATCGCCGGTACCGAAACGGTCGGTAATCTTAATATCATAACTGTTTGAAACCACGGGCTCATCCTTTGAAATACAGGCCCCACTGACCTGATTTGACGATGCCGAGGTATGGTTTCGAATCGTGAAGGCGAGCTGGTTCACGCCAAAAAGATGCCTCGCCTTGCGCAGGGCATCGAGTGTCTGGTCGATGGCATTGCTCCCGTTGAAGACCATTCCGTAAACGTCTTTTAGTACACCTATATTTCCTAAAACCAAATTGGTATGTTCCAGAATTCTGTCAAATATTTTTCTCGCGGTGGTGGAATCATCCCACAGACTTCTTCTGTAATTTAGGTCGAAGCTAACCTTGACCCCCAAACGCTGAGCGGTCGCAACCGCCAAAACACATTCCTCGGCGCATTGATCGGAAAGAGCGGGCGTGATACCGGACAGGTGCAACCATTTTTGGTTTTTAAGGATATGCTCCCAATCGAATTCACCTTCTTTTATGTCCGCAATGGCGGAGCCAACCCGGTCATAGACAACCCGCCCGGGACGGATGGAACTGCCCTGTTCAATAAAGTAGGTGCCGACACGATGGCCTCCCGTCAGGACGTCATTTGTGGAAACGCCATACTGTTCAAGAGATTGCCGCGCAGCCTGTCCCATCGGATTATCGGGAAGTTTACTGACAAATTGCACCTTATTTCCCAAGCAAGCCAAAGATACCGCGACATTGGATTCCGAACCCGCGTAATCGACAGCGAAAAGTCCCGCCGTTCGAAGCCGGTCGGCCTTTCCGGTCGGGACCAGGCGCAGCATAATTTCACCGAAGGTGGAAAATGACATCAGTCTTTTGATTTCCCCTAAAGTAGCAAATAATTTCTAAGGTAAGGTCTGGACAAAGGCCGGCTCCCCGTACAAATCAAAATCCGCCGCCTCGATAATTTTGATTTCGGTAAATTCCCCTTGCTTTAGGTAATGTTTTGAGGCATCGATCAGTACCTCGTTGTCGACATCGGGGGAATCGAATTCGGTACGGCCTACGAAGTGATTACCCTCTTTGCGGTCGATGATACAACGGAAGGTCTTTCCGATTTTCTCTTGGTTGAGCTCCCAAGAAATTTGCGATTGCAGTTCCATAATCTCATTGGCACGGGCCTGTTTGATCTCTTCGGGAACGTCATCCTCCAGATTATATGCATAGGTATCCTCCTCGTGGCTGTAGGTAAAACAACCGAGACGCTCGAATCGCATTGCCGCGACCCAGTTTTTCAAGGTCTGGAAATCCTCTTCGGTCTCGCCGGGGTATCCCACAATTAAGGTCGTTCGGATGGTCATTTCTGGAACGGCCGCCCGAAACTCCCGCAGCAATTTAGTGGTCTTGGCCTCCGTTGTTCCGCGGCGCATGCTTTTTAGGATGCTGTCGGAGATATGCTGTAGGGGAATATCCAGATAATTGCAGATTTTAGGTTCCCGCTTCATGACCTCTAGGACATCCATCGGGAAGCCCGTTGGGAAGGCGTAATGCAAACGTATCCACTCGATTCCCTCGACCTTGACCAGGTTTTCGAGCAGTTCGGCAAGGTTTCTTTTTTTGTACAGATCGAGTCCATAGTAGGTCAGGTCCTGCGCGATCAAAATCAGTTCCTTGACTCCCTTGGCGGCCAATTTCTCCGATTCGCCGACCAACTCCTCGATCGGTTTGCTTCGGTGCTTGCCGCGCATCAGGGGGATGGCGCAGAACGAACAAGGCCGGTCGCAGCCTTCGGCAATTTTGAGATAGGCGTAATTTTTTGGGGTCGTGGTCAGCCGTTCCCCGATCAGCTCGTGTTTGTAATCGGCTCCTAAAGCCTTAAGAAGGTTCGGCAATTCACTGGTTCCAAAATACTCGTCCACATGGGGAATTTCCTTTTGCAGATCCGGCTTATAGCGCTCACTGAGGCATCCGGTGACGAAGACCTTATCTACTTCGCCGGCCTCTTTTTTCTGCACATATTCCAGAATGGTATTGACGCTTTCTTCCTTGGCATTCGCGATAAATCCGCAGGTATTGATGACCACCACGTTGCCCTCCTGTTCGTGCACGACCCTCTTGTCATTGGCACGCAACTGGCCCATGAGCACTTCGGAATCGTACACGTTCTTGGAGCATCCCAAGGTGACGACGTTGATGGTATTTTTTTTCAGGGATTTTGTTCGCATTGCTATTTTTGAGGATGCAAAAGTACAACATATTACAACGACCGTTGCATGGAGCGGCGGTTTAAGCGGGATGATTGAGCGAAGATGGCCAACAAAAGAAGCGCGAGTTGGATTGGCGGTGGTAAAAATGTCGAACTCCGAATTGAAAATAATTCATTAATCCTGATAGTCCTTGGGAAGTTTTCTTGCTTGGGTCGCCTCCTCAAAAGCCCTGCCCAATCGTAACAGTTTATCTTCCTGAAAAGATTTGGCGATAAAAGTCAGGCTGATAGGCTCGCCGTCTTCTTGATACCCCATGGGAACGGTCAATGCGGGATATTTGGCGACCGCGGCGTAGCCCGCATGGTAGTTGTTGATAGATAGGATGGCGTCCAGATTGTGCTTATCCATCGCGGTGTCAAAGAAAATCCGTCCGTTTTTTTCCAAAGTGGATTTGATTTCCATAAGGCCTTCGGCGGATGTGGGGTCGGCAAGGAGGCCTTCAAAATGAGCCTGGCCATAGGG
>JBAUIP010000005.1:0-1913 GCA_049683055.1 Pricia sp. | reverse complement strand
TGGGTAATTGCTTGCAATACTGGCCTTTTTAGAAGGAACCTATCCGAAAAAATGGTCTCTTCCAAGGCTTTGACATCCTTTCCTTTTTCCTCTTGCATCTTGAGGTAAAGCAGTTGATGCTGGTAATTCCATTCGTATAGTGCGTGGGTACTGTCCAATCCCTCATAACATTGCAGTCGTATCAGGTCGGTATCCAAGGCCCGCGCCATGACCTTCGCCACCTCGGTCTTCCCTACCCCGGCGGGTCCTTCGATCAGCAAGGGTTTCTCCAATCGCATGGCCAAAAAAATGGACATGGCAATCGACCCGTCGCTGATGTAGCCTTGCTCTTGCAACATGCTCTGGACCTTGGAAAGTTCTTGGGATTTCATACGGCTCGGATTTCTGATTACGTAAAAATAAGGATAAGAACTGGATTTGAAATCGCTGAGCGGAACTGGGCTTCCTGACTATTGCGCCCCAATGTATTTATTTCGTATCTTAAACGAAAAGTAGTCTGTGATTAAGATACACATCGATAATAATAACAATTTCAATTTCAGTCTTCAGGCCGACAACGGTTTCAGGCTATTGAACAGTATCACTTTTTCCGATAAGATGGAGTTGGACAGGACATTGCGAAAACTAGATACCATGGATCTTACCCGCAACCACTTCGAGCGCAAGACCAACACCGATGGCCGGTTTCATTTTCTGCTTAAGAATGATGATGGACAAACGATAGGCCAAAGAGAGCCTTACGATTCCGAGGCGGGTATGGAGAATGGGATCAAGAATTTGAGAGAGCGCTTGGAATCTCTTTCGTGAAACTTGCAAAAATTTCCTTCCTTTCGGTAACTGTAGATTTGAAAAAGGATAAGGTCGTTTTCTCCAAAACTCTGAACTACATAGTTTTCTTAAATCCGAAAGACAACCAAATGATTTCATTAAATAGGCTTTCGTTCTGTTGCCTTATGGTTTTGCTCCATCCTTTGTTAAATCCACCAACTAGTTCCAATTTGAAATCGTCTGTTATGTTATAGGTAAGTCCCGCCCCTAAAACTACCGAAATTTCTAGTTTACTCCGTAAGTCGTCTTCTTCGATTTTATTTCCCATCTGTCTAGCATAAAATAGATAGGATATTTCTGGACCAACTGCTACCATTGGGCGCAACTTAGATTTATCCATCGGATAGTATCTTAAGAGCACAGGTATACTTATGTATTCTAATCTACGCCTAAAATCCTCAATCCCGAAATAAAGTTTGTTGTCTTGATCAAAATCACGGCCACCTTTACCTTGATAGCCCAAACCAACATCAAGTCCGAAATGGTCGGAAATTGAATATTCAAAGGTGATTGAGGCATTTAGCCGAACTAAGTTCTCCGTTCCACCGTTAATGCCGGTAATGTCATATCCTTTCGTTCTTAGTTTTGAGAGATTGAATCCAGAACGAAAGCCAATTTCAAGATTCTGTGCGACAAATAGAAGAAAAGAAAAAAACCGTGATGGTGAAGAAAATAGTTTTCATAAGTAGCTTTTGGGATAAAGTCTTGAAAACAAGTACCATCAATTTGAACTATAATTATACTCTACAGATATTGTTCCGTTTCCAATGGATTTCTTGATAGGATAATCAGTTTTGTCATACTCATATTGGAACGAACGGTCTTCTATTCCGCCCAAAGTATAGTTTTTAACTTCGAGCGCAATCAAATTATTTGAGTTCATGAAGACACCATGTTCGTCCAAAAAAAGGAATTCAAATCCGCCGACCACATGGAGATACATTATTACTTCACCGAGGTTCAGAAAAGCTTCGTTGTCAAACGGATTTTTTTTAGTGTCGTACGTATAGGATACCGAACCTTCTTCATTCAATATTTTTTTATCCAAGTTTCCATTTTCGTAAACAAATTGTATAGAATAACCC
>JBAUIP010000004.1:0-2421 GCA_049683055.1 Pricia sp. | reverse complement strand
GTTCCGATCCATCCAGCTCATAATCGATTACCTTATCGGTGCCGATTTTCCGCAGTTGGATCAGGGCTTTGCCACGTATCACCGCAAAACGCTCGGCTTTTCGGGTATGAAAGTGGTTTCCCCTAGTAATTCCCGGTACCGTACTGGAAAAAGAAAACTGTCCGCTGGTGCGTGTTCTGGCAATTTCGACGAAACTGCCCCTTGGGTCGGTATGCTCGGTGTATTTTACGGGATAGTGGTCTTCCGGTACATAGCAGCGAAAGGTATTGAACAACGCTTTTTCAAAATCATCTTCCAGATTAGGGAAAATCCCATTTTGCAAATAATTATTTCGATAGCCTTGGAGCAATGCCAATATCTCGGAAACCTTTTTATGGCTTGTCGGGTCGACCGTTATTTCATAGCTATTTTTGCCGATTCCTTTTGAATCGCCTTCGTCTTTTATGGTATCGATAAAAAGGGCGACCAGTTCGTTGATATAGATAAGGCCGACCTCGCCGTCTTTGATTATGGTAGGTTCTTCGTTATGGGCCACTTTGTGGCAAAACGTAGCTACGACCGAATTGTAGTTGGGTTTACCAAATGGCCCGAAAACGTTGGGTATGGTCAATGAAGTGAATTTTCCTCCGCTGCGTGCGGCCCATTCCGTAAAAAGTTCTTTCCCTTCCCTTTTTGACTTACCGTACAAGTTGTCCCGTTCTTCTTGGGACGAGGATGAAAAGATGATATGTGGGGTCGCCTCTTTCTTTTCACAGACCGCGATAAGTTCTTTTACTAGCATCAGATTGGTATCATAGATTACTTGGGCATCGTCATGGCGGTTCATCGCTGCCAGATGGAAGACCACATCGCATTTGTCCACAAACGCGGCCAGCTTGTTTTCATCCTTAAAAAAAGAACGTTCGAAATCAATGAGCTCCACCGTATCGTCCAAAGAAAGGGTGGTATAGAGATGGTTTCCCATAAAACCCGCTTGACCGGTAATTCCAACTATTTTCATATATTATTTATTTAGGTCAATTTTATCAGCTGAGTTCAAATATGCCAATCTACCTTCCATTTTTCAATGGGATACCTGATATCGTCTTTTTTGGATTCCTTTAAAGTGAAATTCGAAAAAACCATCATTTTTGAACCTTTTTCCAAGGCCCTGAAGCCATTGGCATATCCTCCGGGAATTTTGAGAACGGTAGGATGCGTGGCTTGCAAGAGGAACTTTTCCGAAGCAATCTTCCCATTGGGATTGTTAGTTGTTTCCAAGTGGACTAGGTGCACGATAAAAGATCCCGCATTGCAATAGAACCACTTTTTTTCGTCCTTATGACCTTGCCAAGCCCTGATGGTTCGGGTTTCGGAAGGCTCGATTGCGTAAAAACGAACGATTTCACGCATATCGAAAATATTGAAAAAATGAAGCTTGCCCCGTTCGTCGGAAAAACTGGATCCTTCTATATGCGTGGGTGAAAGCATTCAGCGGTTTTCTTTGATATAGTCCAAATTCAATAAGGTGTTCTTCAAGGCTTCATCCGTAAGCCTATTGGTGTTGTGCGAGTGGTAGTCTTCGATGCTGCTGATATCGGTTTCCCCCTCGGAGAAATACCGATTGTAGTTCAGGTCCCTGTTATCGGCTGGAATCCGATAGAAGTCGCCCATATCCTCGGCCTTTTGCATCTCTTCACGGGTACAGAGCGTTTCGTATAGCTTTTCTCCGTGACGGGTGCCGATGATTTTAATGTCGTTATCGGCGTTAAAAATGTCCTTGATAGCGTGGGCCAAGTCACCGATGGTGCTTGCCGGGGCCTTGTTGACAAAAAGATCTCCCTGGATGCCATGCTCAAAAGCGAACAGCACGAGGTCTACGGCGTCTTCCAAAGACATCAGAAAACGGGTCATATTCGGATCGGTAACGGTCAATGGCGTTTTTTCCTCGATCTGTTTGACGAAAAGGGGAATCACCGACCCCCTAGAAGCCATAACGTTGCCGTAGCGGGTCAGGCAGACGATGGTTTCGTCATTGGTAATGTTTCGAGAGGCAGCGACCGCCACTTTTTCCATAAGTGCCTTGCTGATACCCATGGCATTGATGGGGTACGCCGCCTTGTCGGTACTGAGGCAGATAACACGTTTGACCCGATTGGCCACTGCCGCATCGATGGTGTTCTGTGTACCGAAAACATTGGTCTTTGCCGCTTCGATAGGAAAAAATTCACAGGAGGGAACCTGTTTCAGTGCCGCGGCATGAAAAACATAGTCAACGCCGTGCATGGCCTTTTCGATGCTGGCATAGTCGCGCACATCACCGATGTAGAATTTTACCTTTTCGTTTTGCAAACGGGTACGCATATCGTCCTGTTTCTTTTCGTCTCTGGAAAAGATGCGGATTTCCTTGATATCGGTTTCCAGAAAACGGTTGAGTACGGC
>JBAUIP010000003.1:0-4023 GCA_049683055.1 Pricia sp. | reverse complement strand
ATCCTTTAAATAAATCTTTTCGTTGATTCCGATTTTGACCGACCTTAATAACTGTTCCATCACATCCTTTTTAAATGACCACGCAAATATAATAGTATTACTATCATATAGTAATAGTTTAACATGTATTTAACGGATGTAATGCTAGTGTTTTGTTTAAGATTGCTAAATTTGTAATTACTAGTTCAGTAAATGATAATTAAATAATTGAGACATGAGAACAACAGCTATTTTTACGGTATTCTTATTTTCAATAGGAATGCTATTCGGACAAGAAAACACAGATATGATTCAAAAAGGTACCGTTTTGACCTTGGGCGAGGTTTCGGCCTCTGGATATGAGCACGTCGATTTTCCCAGAAAGAACTTTATCATCAAACGGGGTGCCATCGCCAATTTCAATGCCTTGCACGGAGAAAAAGTTGTCGTAGAGGATGTACTTTCGAAAAACGGGGCGACCGAGGTGGTACTGGAACGACAAAACGGACGCAAATTCTTTAGGTTCTGGCCCACGGTAACCGCCGACCTTGATCAAGCATTGAAGGAAGGTGAGTTGAAACTACCCCAATCGGGAAAACTCGAATACCTGGCTAGATGATATTTATTTACAGCTGCTTTAAAGACCCTGTGCATCGTTACCGCACCGGGTCTTCTTTTTGCTATATCTTTAGTCCCAAATCCGAAACATGGAAAAATACAGATGTGGTTGGTGTCAAGGCGATTCACTTTATGAGAAATATCACGATACCGAATGGGGCGTACCCGTAAAGGATGATGATACCCTGTTCGAATTTTTGGTTTTGGAAACCTTCCAAGCGGGATTGAGTTGGTTAACGGTTTTGCGCAAACGCGAGAATTTCCGGAATGCTTTCGACGGATTCGACTATAAAAAAATCGCGGAGTATGGACAGGATAAAAAGGATGCGCTACTGCAGGATGCCGGTATCATCCGCAATAAACTGAAAGTGAACGCCACCGTGACCAACGCCCGAGCGTTTATGAAAATACAGGATGAATTCGGTAGCTTCAGCGAATACATTTGGGGATTTGTGGATGGAAAACCAATCAAAAATAACTTCGAAAGTTACAAGGATGCCCCCGCCAATACCGAACTTTCAGATGCCATAAGTAAGAATTTGAAAAAGAGAGGTTTTAAATTTGTCGGCAGCACCGTAGTCTATGCACACATGCAAGCTACGGGAATGGTGAACGACCATGAGACAGCTTGTTTTAGATATAATGAGGTCTAACGAAAAAGGCGAAGGCCGATACGGAATGGCCAACAGCCGACCATGCAATGACGGATGCACAATGCCTGAGAATTCTAGAATCTACGTGTATCGTCAAGGATTTAAAAAAATCAGAAACTCCTTCCTCGACATTTCTTCCGCGCCGAGGCTCGCCAAATGTTCCGTATACATTTGACAATCGACTAAGGCATAATTTTTACCCTCCAATTCTTGCGCGAGTTTGATAAATGCAAATTTTGAGGCATTGCTGACCAAGCTGAACATGCTTTCCCCGCAAAAAATGTGACCGAGGTCGATGCCATAGAGTCCCCCGACCAGTCGATCATTTTCCCAGATCTCGTAGGATTGGGCGTAGCCTTTTTTGTGGAGCTCGATATAGGCTTTTTGCATGTCGTCGGTAATCCAAGTGCCGGCCTGTCCGGGTCTTTTGATGTGCGAACACTGTTCAATGACCGCTTCAAAGTGAGTATTCTTCGTCAGGCGGAACCGTCTGTCACGAAGTACCTTCCGCATGCTTTTCGAGATTTTGATGTTCTGTGGAAGCAGCACCATTCTGGGGTCGGGGCTCCACCATAAAATCATGGAATCTTCATTGAACCATGGAAAGATGCCGCTGCGGTATGCCAATAGCAGGCGTTCGGGCGATAGGTCGCCGCCCACCGCAAGTAATCCGTCGGAGTTGGCCAGTTCGACCGGAGGAAAAATAAGCTCATTATTTAGAAAGAATGGGGTATTTGGATGCATTTTTTTTTCTAGCTCGACAGGCGGAAATAGCAACTGCTCCGTTAAGAACTAGGGAGGACTATACCTCGATTTTTCGCCAATCGTTTTTTTCAAAACTAAAAGGGATGCCTTCTCGGGCATCCCTAATTTTTATCCTTTAAAAATCCAAAAGTTAAAACGGCAAATCATCGTGATCTTCCTCATTGAGGTTGTCGGCGGGTGCGAAGGCCTCGGCGGGCGGTACCGGCGGTGCTCCATCGGCACTTTGACCGGCCTGAACGTTTTCGATACGCCATCCTTGGATGGAGTTGAAATATTTGACCTCCCCCTGTGGATTTGTCCACTCACGACCTCGAAGGTTGATGCTTATTTTGACGTCTTGCCCTACCTTGTAATTGTTAAGCAAATCGGTCTTATCCTGTACGAATTCTATGGCCAAATGCTGCGGATATTGTTCCTCGGTGGTGATGACCACTTCGCGCTTTCTAAAGCCATTATTGCCGTATTCCTTGGTCTCGTCGATTTTTTTGATCTTTCCTTGTACTTCCATGACTATGAATTATATGTGAACTAATTTTTGAACATTCAAAAGTAGGCGTAATCGTCCTATACTCCTAAAAAAACGAACATAAGTTATTAACGATGGTCGCGGTTTGTTTTAGGAGGATGCCACTCGTTAATTCCATGTAACATACCCACGGTCTACTAGTTTCTTGCTTGGTTTCTACTCCGCCAAAAGTACCTTCCAAGCCGCAAGTACATCATTCTGTTGCAGATATTCCTGAGCCTTCCGTTCGAGCGGTTTCCGTTCCCCACCGCTTAGTAGGGACCGGATTTCGATATGGGAGGATACAAAATCGTCGACCGCTTTCTGATCGGGGATTTCTTCCACATTGCCCAACATGCCCAGATTGTTTCCGGTCAGCACGTCACTGGTTCGGATGTGCGATGGAATGGCATCTACCCCGACACCCAGATTGCTTACTGGTTTAGGCACTTCAAAAAGTCCCTCTTTTGCCCGGCTGTACCAATTGCCACCCATTCGGGCCACTTGGTCTATTTTATACGGATCGATTTGGCCGTTTTCATCCAAAATAGAGGTGTGAAGGTGGACTTTGACGACCTCACAGATGACAAGATTGCCGGCACCGCCTTCTTTTCCGAGGGCCTCCACCTTGGTCACCTTGCATTCAAACTGTACGGGGGATTCAGCGACGCGATAGGGTTTCACGATATCGGACTTTAGCATAGTCAGTCCCGCTTTTTTGAACTCGTTCTCGCCCTTGGCATATTCCGTGCTGGTCAATGACATTTGCTGCACCATATCGTAGTTGACGATGTTGATGACAACCTCCATGGTCAAAAGCACGTTTTGCAGGGTATGCTTCGTTGTATTGTCGCGGGAACGCCGGGCGGGCGAGAAAACCAAAATAGGCGGATTGGCACCGAAAACATTGAAGTAGCTGAAGGGCGACAGATTAGGCCTTCCCTTTTCGTCTACCGTACTGGCGAACGCAATGGGGCGAGGGCCGACGGCCCCCACCAGATGACCGTAAATCTCTTTGACCGATGCGGCTTCGGGCAGTATTGAAATCATTTCTTTTGTCATGGCCCAAAGGTATCAAAAAACGGAATGATTGTTCGGGGTTTTGAACGGGTCCAAGAATTGCCGAAGCCAAATCGGGAAATGATAATCGAGACTTTTGCCAAAGCGTTCACTGGATGTTTCGCATAGGAAACTAGCATCCAGACTACCGAAATTTATCCTACAATACATCCTATTGCCTTCTAACAACGCTCTCGTATCCGGATACCATTTTCATCCTATTTGCGTTATCTTTGAAAAGGGCCTTGGGGCGGGGCGGTTTCCGAATAGGAAAATTATCCTTGACGTACTGTTCTCGGACAATGATTGCCGAGAAATCGATTTCGTTGAAGCATCCCTAGAACCCGCCGCAAAAAAGAATCCCCCGGATGAAATTCAATCCTAAAAACCGATCGACCAATATCATTCTGCTGATAGCATCCTTCGTTATTGTCAGTCTTATCC
>JBAUIP010000002.1:0-14721 GCA_049683055.1 Pricia sp. | reverse complement strand
ATCCCATTCCAACCTCGTTAGCAACGCTTTGGAAAGTGCCAAGCGCTTGGCAATTGACTACGGCAAGGTAAGCTGTCTCAGCTTTCTGCCCATCTGCCACGTCTATGAGCGGATGATGATCTACCTTTATCAATACGCGGGGGTTACCATTTACTTTGCGGAGTCATTGGAAAAAATCAGTGAAAACCTTAAGGAGACGGCACCCCATGTCATGACCGCCGTTCCGCGATTGTTGGAAAAAGTATATGATAAAATCCTAGCCAAGGGGGAAGCCCTGACCGGCATCAAGAAAAAACTGTTCTTTTGGGCGGTGGACCTCGGATTGAAATATGAGCCCTACGGACAGAACGGTTGGTGGTACGAGCAAAAACTGGCCCTGGCCCGAAAGCTGATTTTCAGCAAATGGAAAGAGGGACTTGGTGGAAATCTATACTTAATCGCTTCCGGAAGCGCAGCACTGCAGCCCCGGCTGGCCCGTATCTTCAACGCGGCGGAATTCGGCGTGATGGAAGGCTACGGCCTTACGGAAACCTCTCCCGTGGTATCGGTCAACGATATGCGTGACGGGGGCTTTAAAATCGGTACCGTTGGAAAGCTGCTGGACCGTACCGAGGTCAAAATCGCCGACGACGGGGAAATCTGCATTAGGGGCCCACAGGTGATGATCGGCTACTACAAAGACCCCGAACAAACGGACGAGGTGCTTCAAAACGGCTACTTCCACAGCGGGGATATCGGCGAGATCGATTCCCAGGGATTCCTCAAAATCACAGACCGAAAGAAATCCATGTTTAAAACTTCCGGAGGGAAGTACGTGGCGCCGCAGCTGTTGGAAAACCGCTTTAAGCAATCCCAGTTCATCGAGCAGATCATGGTTGTCGGCGAGGGAGAGAAAATGCCCGCCGCCCTGATTCAACCGGATTTCGAATTCCTGAACGACTGGGCATCGAAAAATGGCATCACGGTGCCGGAAAACTCGGACATTGTTCTGAACGAGAAAGTCCTGGCAAAATATCAGGAAGAAATCGACAACGCCAACGAAAAGTTCGCAAAATGGGAAAAGGTCAAGGTTTTTCGGCTGACTCCCGACGTGTGGAGCATTAATGATGGGCATCTTACCCCTACTATGAAACTACGGCGCAAAATCGTGAAGGAGAAGTATATCGATTTGTATAATGAACTCTATGGACATTGAGTCCAATCACTTCCGTTATAAGTAAAAATCATCCTAATTCCATTTGAAAATTCCTTTGAACTAGGGAATAAAATTTATTCCTATTTATTATGCATGCATAATAAATTTTGTTATATTTGATATCCCAACTACGACCTGAATGAAAGACATTACCATCGATTACGCCCTGCGCGCGACCTGGCAGGCGGTCGCCCGAATGTACAACGAAGAGGCCAAAAAGTTCGATTCCACTATGGCAGTCGGCTTTACCTTATTAAGTATAGACCCCAAAACGGGAACGCCCTCGACGGCGCTTGGACCTAAAATGGGAATGGAAGCCACCAGTCTATCCCGTATTCTAAAGAGGATGCAAGAGCAGGGATTGATTGAACGAAAGCCCAATCCCAACGATGGCCGAGGTGTTTTGATACACCTGACGGATTTCGGATTGGAAAAGCGGAAGGATTCCAAAGATGCGGTGATGCAGTTCAATAACACCATCAGGTCGCAAGTATCCGAAGAAAAACTGCAATCCTTTTTCGAAGTGACGGAAAAAATCAACGAACTGATTGCGGAAAAGAGCATTTACATCGAGAATACTACGGAATAAACCAATAGTGGACAAGGCAATCATGATGCACTGATTTAGAAGAAAAGCCTTTGCCTAAGGAGAACGGCGCGGTAAACCAATTTAAGAACAAACTCATAATCAAGACACAAGTGGAAAGACACATCAAAAAAGTAGCGGTCATCGGATCGGGAATCATGGGAAGCGGCATCGCCTGCCATTTTGCCAATATCGGCGTCAAGGTACTTCTGCTCGACATCGTTCCCAAAGAACTCAACGACAAGGAAAAGGCCAAGGGATTAACACTAGAGGATAAAGCGGTGCGCAACCGACTGGTCAACGACTCCCTCGCGTCGGCCTTGAAGTCCAAGCCCTCTCCCATTTACCACGAAAAATTTGCCGATCGCATCACCACGGGAAACATGGAGGATGACATCGCCAAAGTATCCGAGGTAGATTGGATTATTGAGGTGGTCGTCGAACGATTGGATATTAAAAAGCAAGTATTCGAAAAACTGGAGAAACATAGAACGCCCGGTACCTTGATTACCTCGAATACCTCCGGAATACCTATCCACTTTATGTCCGAAGGGCGTAGCGATGACTTTCAGCAATATTTCTGTGGCACCCACTTTTTTAATCCGGTTCGGTATCTCGATTTGTTCGAGGTCATCCCCGGCCCGAAAACCAAGCCGGAGGTTTTGGATTTTCTGAACGCTTACGGCGAAAAATTTCTCGGAAAAACTTCGGTTATCGCGAAGGATACCCCCGCCTTCATCGGAAACCGTATCGGTACGTTCAGCATCCAAAGCTTGTTCCATACCGTTAAGGACATGGGCATGACCGTCGAAGAAGTCGATAAGCTGACCGGTCCCGTTATCGGCCGTCCGAAATCCGCCACTTTTAGAACCGTTGATGTGGTCGGTCTCGATACCTTGGTACATGTAGCCAATGGTATCTACGAAAACTGTCCCGATGACGAGCGACGCGATGTCTTTAAATTACCGGATTTCATCGAAACCATGATGGAGAACAAATGGTTCGGCAGCAAAACGGATCAGGGTTTCTATAAAAAGGTAAAGGACGAGGACGGCAACAGCGAAATACTGGGACTGAATCTCGACTCCATGGAGTATCGTCCAAAAAAAAGCAGCAACTTTTCTGTACTCGACAAAACCAAGACCATCGATAAGGTAGAAGACCGTTTCGAGGTACTGGTCGACGACACAGAAAAGGCCGGTAAATTCTACCGCCGGAATTTCGGAGCCCTGTTCGCCTACTCCACCAACCGGATTCCCGAAATCACCGAGGAACTCTATAAAATTGACGATGCTATGCGGGCGGGCTTCGGATGGGGTCACGGTCCCTTCCAGATTTGGGATGCCATCGGACTGGATAAAGGATTGGAACTGATCAAGGAGGAAGGCCTTGAGGCGGCATCCTGGATCGAAGACATGAAGGCTTCCGGTAACGACTCTTTTTATTCGGTAAAAGATGGGGCATCCTATTTCTATGACATCCCATCGAAATCCATGAAAAAAATTCCCGGACAGGATGCGTTTATCATTTTGGACAACATTCGCAAATCCAAGGAAGTATTCAAGAACAAGGGAGTTGTCGTCGAAGATTTGGGCGATGGCATCCTGAACGTGGAATTCCAGTCCAAAATGAACACCATCGGAGGCGACGTGCTCGCGGGATTGAATACCGCCATCGACAAGGCTGAAAAGGATTTTCAAGGTTTGGTGGTCGGAAACCAGGGCAAGAATTTCTCCGTTGGCGCGAACATCGGAATGATATTTATGATGGCCGTCGAGCAAGAATACGACGAGCTCAATATGGCCATCAAGATGTTCCAGGATACCATGATGCGCATGCGCTACTCCGCCATTCCGACCGTATCGGCTCCTCATGATATGACCTTGGGCGGTGGTTGCGAGCTTTCGTTGCACGCCGATAAAGTGGTCGCCGCTGCGGAAACTTATATGGGACTAGTAGAATTTGGCGTCGGTGTCATTCCCGGGGGCGGAGGTTCCAAAGAAATGGCCTTACGCGCACAGGATACCTTCAGAAAAGGAGATGTCGAGCTGAACATTTTACAGGAATATTTCCTGACCATCGGAATGGCCAAAGTGTCCACTTCCGCGTACGAAGCTTTTGACTTAGGTTACCTACAAAGCGGAAAAGACATTGTGGTCGTTAATAAAGACCGGCAAATAGCGACGGCAAAGGCCCATGCGCTCTTGATGGCCGAGGCGGGCTACACCCAGCCCATTCAACGCACCGATGTCAAGGTTCTGGGCAAACAAGCTTTGGGAATGTTCCTGGTCGGAACGGATTCCATGGAAGCCAGCCGCTATATCAGCGAGCACGACAAAAAAATCGCCAACAAACTGGCTTACGTAATGGCCGGGGGCGACCTCTCCGAACCCACCGAAGTATCCGAACAATATCTGCTCGATTTGGAGCGGGAAGCATTCTTGTCCCTTTGCACCGAGAAAAAGACTTTGGAGCGAATTCAGCACATGCTTAAGAATGGTAAACCTCTAAGAAATTAAACACATGAAGACTGCATATATAGTAAAAGCCTATCGCACCGCCGTTGGGAAAGCCCCTAAAGGTGTTTTCCGCTTCAAGCGGGCCGATGAAATGGCCGCCGAGACCATCGAATACATGATGAAGGAGCTGCCGGATTTTGACAAAAAGCGTATCGATGACGTCATTGTCGGAAACGCCATGCCCGAAGGTTCGCAGGGCCTGAACATGGCCCGTCTGATTTCTTTGATGGGCCTTGATATTGTTGACGTTCCCGGCGTAACGGTGAACCGATTCTGTTCCTCGGGCATCGAAACCATCGGGATCGCTACCGCCAAAATACAATCCGGAATGGCGGACTGTATCATTGCCGGAGGTGCCGAGAGCATGAGCTCCGTTCCCATGACCGGCTACAAAACGGAATTGAATTACGACCTCGCTAAATCCGGTCATGAGGATTACTACTGGGGTATGGGAAATACTGCGGAGGCAGTGGCCCAGGAATTCAAGGTTTCCAGGGAGGATCAAGACCAATTCGCCTTCAATTCCCATCAAAAAGCTCTGAAAGCACAGGCCGAAGACCGGTTTCAGGACGAAATCGTTCCCATTGAAGTAGAACAGACCTTTGTCAACGACAACGGAAAAAAAGATACCAAAACCTATACGGTTACCAAGGATGAAGGTCCTCGAAAGGATACCTCCCTCGAAGCCCTTGCCAAACTGCGTCCCGTTTTCGCGGAGAACGGATCGGTTACCGCAGGAAATTCATCCCAGACGAGTGATGGTGCCGCTTTTGTGATGGTCATGAGCGAAGATATGGTCAAAGAACTTAATTTGGAACCGATTGCCCGCTTAGTGAACTACGCCGCTGCCGGCGTTCCGCCACGGATAATGGGTATCGGTCCCGTTGCGGCCGTACCCAAAGCCTTAAAACAAGCGGGGCTTAAGCAAGAAGACATCGAGCTCATCGAACTGAATGAAGCCTTTGCCTCCCAATCCCTCGCCGTTATTCGGGAACTGGAATTGAACGACGAAATCGTCAATGTGAACGGAGGCGCAATCGCGCTGGGCCATCCGCTAGGCTGCACCGGTGCCAAACTCTCCGTGCAGCTTTTCGACGAAATGCGAAAACGTGACATGCAAGGCAAATACGGACTGGTTACTATGTGCGTAGGGACTGGGCAGGGCGCGGCCGGTATCTATGAATTCTTGAATTAAAAATTACTAGACCCCCATCACCACTTAATATTGATAACCATGAGCACAGAAACCTTACAAAAAGATAATTTGATCCGCGGCGGACAATTCCTAATCAAGGAGACCCAATGCGAGGACGTTTTTACGTTGGAAGACCTCAATGAGGAACAGCGTATGATGCGCGACAGTACCAACGAGTTCGTTGATCGGGAGCTTTGGGCGCACTGGGAGCGGTTCGAACAAAAAGACTACGCCTATACCGAAGAATGTATGCGCAAGGCCGGTGAACTCGGGCTGCTGAGCGTCGCGGTGCCGGAAGAATATGGTGGCATGGGAATGGGCTTTGTATCCACCATGTTGGTCTGCGATTATATCTCGGGAGCCACGGGATCGTTTAGCACAGCCTTTGGTGCTCATACGGGCATCGGTACCATGCCCATCACGCTCTACGGAAATGAAGAACAAAAACAGAAATACGTTCCGAAACTAGCCTCCGGGGAATGGTTCGGGGCGTATTGCCTCACAGAGCCCGGCGCCGGATCGGATGCCAATTCGGGAAAGACCAAGGCGGTATTGTCCGAAGACGGGAAACACTATTCCATTTCCGGCCAAAAAATGTGGATTTCCAACGCAGGATTCTGTAATCTTTTTATCGTCTTCGCCCGAATCGAAGATGACAAGAATATTACCGGATTTATCGTCGAGAACGACCCGAAAAATGGCATTTCGATGAATCCCGAGGAAAAGAAATTGGGAATTCACTCCTCCTCCACCCGACAGGTGTTCTTTAACGAAACCAAGGTTCCCGTTGAAAACGTACTTTCCGAACGGGGCAACGGATTCAAGATTGCGATGAACGCTTTGAATATCGGCCGAATCAAACTGGCCGCAGCCTGTTTGGAAGCCCAACGTAAAGTGGTCGACGAAGCCGCCAAATATGCCAACGAACGTATTCAGTTCAAAACACCCATTGCCAATTTTGGGGCCATCAAGTACAAATTGGCAAAAATGGCGACCAACGTATATGCCGGGGAATCTGCCAGCTACAGGGCAGCCAAAAATATCGAGGATCGTATAGCAATTCGAGAATCTGAAGGCAACTCGCACCAAGAGGCCGAACTCAAGGGCGTAGAGGAATACGCCATTGAATGCTCCATCTTAAAAGTAGCCGTTTCCGAGGATGCACAGAACACCACCGACGAAGGCATCCAAGTTTTGGGAGGAATGGGCTTTAGCGCCGACACTCCCATGGAGTCCGCTTGGCGCGATGCTAGAATTGCCCGAATCTACGAAGGCACCAACGAAATTAATCGGATGCTTGCCGTAGGCATGCTGGTCAAAAAGGCCATGAAAGGTCATGTTGACTTGCTTGGCCCAGCCACTGCAGTGGGCGAAGAATTGATGGGCATCCCATCTTTCGATACGCCGGATTTTTCCGAACTGTTCGCCGAAGAAAAAGATTTGATTTCAAGATTGAAGAAAGTCTTTTTGATGGTCGCCGGAAGCGCGGTACAGAAATTCGGTCCGGAACTGGAGAAACACCAACAATTAATGCTGGCCGCTGCCGACTTACTGATTGAGGTCTATATGGCCGAAAGTACGTTGCTGAGAACGGAGAAAAACGCCAAACGTTATGGCGAAGATGCCCAGGCAACGCAAATCGCCATGAGCCGACTGTATCTGTACGAGGCCACGGAAACTATTATCCAAAAAGGGAAGGAAGCTATCGTTTCTTTCGCCGAAGGCGACGAACAACGAATGATGCTAATGGGACTTAAGCGGTTTACCAAATACACCAACAATCCGAATGTAGTCGCGCTGAGAACCGAAATCGCGGATCGGATATCCGCAGATAATGGTTACACTTTTGATTGATATTGAGATAAACTAACTCAAATTTTCATCTCCCGAAAGGGAATACTAAACCGCCTCACCTCGACACATCGTCGAACTGAGGCGGTTTTATTTTGCCATCCTATTTCAAAAACAATTTGGACGAAAAATTATTTACTCCCGCATCGTCTCTAAAATCTTCTCTTCACTATGCTTCCTAGAAAAGTTAATGGCACATTCGATTAATGCCAGATGTGAATAAGCCTGCGGGAAATTCCCCAATAACCGCTTAGTCTCAAAATCGAGGTCCTCGCTGAACAATCCTAAATGGTTGCTGTAGCTGAGTAATTGTTCGAACAGGGCTTCCGCTTCTTCGGCCTCCCCAATTTTGAACAGGCTGTTGATGTACCAAAAAGTGCAGACAGTGAACGAGGAGGACGGCTCCCCGAAATCATCCTCATTTTTATAGCGGTATAGCAATCCATCATTACTGAGTTCCCTACCGATAGCCTTGACGGTGCTGATAAAACGCTCATCCTTGGCGTCGACACATCCGTAAGATTCCATTAATAATACGGAAGCATCCAAATATTTGGTGCCGTAAGATTGGGTGTAAGCCCCTACCTCCTCGTTCCAAGCCTTTTCATAAATATCGTTCCAAATCTCCTCCCGTAAGGGCTTCCACATTTCGATTTTATGATTCTTGTTCATCATGCCGGCCACCTTGATGGCGCGATCGATGGCCGTCCAGCACAAGACCTTGGAGAATGTAAAATGCTTATCTTCGGAACGGAATTCCCAAATGCCCTTGTCCGCTTCCTTCCAATGCTTTTCGACAATCCAGACGATGCCTTTGGTGATGCTCCATATTTCCTCGCCGTTCTCGACATCGGTGCTGAAGCGTTTCATCTGTTCGTAGATGACATCCATCAAAATACCGTAGATATCGTTTTGGCGCTGGGCATAAGCGGCATTCCCAATGCGTACCGGTTTGGAGCCTTTATAACCGGATAGATGGTCCAAAGTTTCCTCGGTCAGTTTCTTTTCCTTGTTGATCCCATACATGATCTGCAGCTTTTCCTCCTTGTCCGGCATGAGGTCGATAATGAACTGCAGGTAGCGTTTGGCAATATTTTTATGCCCCAGATCGGATACGACCTTTACGACCATCGAGGCATCCCGAATCCAGCAAAAGCGGTAGTCCCAATTGCGTACCTCACCGATCGTCTCGGGCAACGAAGTGGTAGCGGCAGCCAAAACGGCACCTGATTTATCGTAGCTCAACAGCTTCAGGGTGACGGCACTGCGGTGTATTTCGGTATTGTACTTCCGGTAGGTCGGGGTGTTGTTGCTCCAGTTCAACCAATAGACCTTGGTACGCTCTAGCTCCAAATACATCTTTTGGGTGTTGGGCAGCAAGATTTTTTCGTTGTAACCCAATAAAAAATAACCGTCTTCGGTGAGCTCGATTTCCCGGCCCTCGACCACTGCGTTTTTATTAAAGGAGGTATATAAAAAAGCGGTATCGTACTTCTCGGCGTGGGTCAGGCTGGCCACGAAGTGCCGTTTGACAAACATTTTCGTCTCACCAACGGCATACTCCAATTTGGGGTCGTACAGCACCCGGAATTTCGGCTTGCCCTTAATATAACGGATGTACCTGACGATTTCCGGTGGCGAGTGGTACGTACCGTCCTCGTTATGGTACCGTGGCATAAAGTCCCTTAGCTCGAAAATATTTTCCCCATCCGAGAATTTGGTGATCAGAACGGCCGTGGCATCCTTATATCTCTGGGTAATCTCATAACTTTCGTCGACCAATATCTCGAAACTTCCGCCGATATCCTTATCCAACAATTTGGCGAACACGGAAGGGGAATCGAATTCCGGTAGGCAGCACCAGTCGATGCTTCCCGTTTTTGAAATTAATGCCGCACTCCTGCAATTCCCTATAATTCCGTAATCTAAATTATCCATTCACTCACTGGTTTGGTTTGGTTCAATTCCCCTCAAAAAGGACTTCACCAAAAAAATTCTTAGTTCATATGGGCCATCCATTGTGATTGCCTCACTTTTTTGCGAAATTTAGAGAATTAATACGAGTTTGTGCAGGGATAGGCTCAATAAAATACCTATTTTCAACCACAATCCTAAAAACGCAAGACATCATGGGCAAAACTATCATAATCTCAAACCGGCTACCGGTACAGTTACAAATTGAGAACGGAGATATTACGGCAATACCAAGCGTCGGAGGCCTGGCAACGGGAATGAAATCGGTGCATTCCGGAGGGGATAGCCTGTGGATCGGGTGGAGCGGATTGACCGATGAGGAAATTCCCGAAGAAATGGCCCTCAAAATCGACAAGGCGCTAGCGGAGCACGGTTCGTCGAAAGTAAACCTGACGGAAGACGATATCGACGGGTATTACTACGGATTCAGTAACCGCACCGTTTGGCCCCTTTTCCATTATTTTCTGGAGTATTCGGAGTTTGAACAGGATTTTTGGGATTCTTACAAAACCGTAAACCAAAAATTTGCGGATGCCATTCTCGAGGAAGCCGATGACGATGATACCATCTGGGTACACGATTATCAGTTGATGCTGGTGCCGCAGATGATCCGGGAAAAAAAGCCGGATATATCCATCGGATTCTTTCTACATATTCCCTTTCCCTCTTTCGAGATTTTCCGGACCCTGCCTTGGCGGGAACAGATTTTAGAGGGATTGTTAGGGTCGGATTTAATAGGATTTCATACCTATAATTATGAACGGCATTTTTTGAGTTCCGCTCGACGCCTGTTAGGATTGGAGGTCAGTTTCAACGATATCTCGATGGATGACCGCGTAATCAAGGTGGATAGCTTCCCCATGGGAATAGATTACAAAAAATTCAGCGAAGCCGCCAAAGAGCACGACGAGAGTCCAGAAAAGGATAGATCAGAGCTGCAAAAACGGCTGGATACGCATAAGGAAGCCGACCCGGAGGCCAAATTCTTTTTGTCCATCGATCGATTGGACTACTCCAAGGGGATTGCTAAACGTATCTACGCCTTCGAGTACTTCCTGAATAAATATCCGCAGTATAAGGAGAAAGTCCGCCTCATCGTATTGGCGGTCCCCTCACGCTCCAACGTACCGCAATACCAACTGCTGAAAAAGGAGGTCGATGAGCTGGTCGGCCGTATCAATGGAGAATTTTCTACCGTTAGCTGGACGCCCATTTGGTACTTCTACCGCTCGATGCCCTTCGAAAACCTTATCGATTTGTATACTTCGAGCGATATTGCCTGGCTTACGCCCCTGCGCGATGGCATGAACCTTGTGGCCAAGGAGTATATCGCTACCCGCACCGATGATACCGGGGTGTTGATCCTTAGTGAGATGGCCGGCTCGGCGAACGAGATGAACGAGGCCCTGCTCATCAATCCCAATGATTTTGAACAGACCGCCGACGCCCTACACCAAGCGATTAACATGCCCGAGGATGAACAAAAGAGACGCAACGTACTGATCAAGAAAAGATTGGAGCGATACAACGTCGAAAAATGGGCCAATGATTTTATGGATTCTCTCTTGAACCAAAAGCATAAGGACTATTCCCATATTGCGCGCAGACTGTCGGTCGACCTTATGAACACCATCCAAAAGAAATTCAAGTCCGCCAAAAAGAGGCTGTTGTTCATCGATTACGATGGTACCCTGGCGGGATTCCACAACGACCCCCAAAAAGCATCTCCCGATCAGGAACTCTATGACCTTTTAGATGCCATCTCATCCGTCGAAGGAACGGATATGTACCTGATCAGCGGTCGAGATAAAGAAACCTTTACGGAATGGTTCCTTCCCAAAAAATACAACATGATTGTCGAGCACGGCGTCTGGATATCCAAAGGCGGAGAGGATTTCAAGATGCTCGAAAACGTCAAAAAAGATTGGATGGAAAAAATACAGCCGGTACTGGAATCGTTCGTAGACCGAACGCCCGGAAGCTTTATCGAGGAAAAAAACTACTCCCTTGCCTGGCACTACCGCAATACCGATCCCGATTTCGGACAGAAACGGGCGACTGAACTCAACACCGTACTGACCAGCCTGATCGGCACCGACGACCTCAGCGTACTGAACGGTAACAAAGTGATGGAAATCAAGAGTAGCAACGTCAATAAAGGCCGCGCCGCTATGCGTATGTATTCGGAGGAAGATTATGAATTTACTTTTGCGATCGGTGATGACTGGACCGACGAATTTATGTTCCAGGAACTGCCAGAAGATGCCATTACCGTTAAAGTCGGACGGATGAAAACCCATGCGCGGTACTATGTAGATAGTATCAAGAACGTCCGGGACTTGTTGAAGCGGTTTACGAAAGGATAGCAAATAAAATTGGACCGCGGAATCAGATGAAAGCATCCCATTCAAAAACAAACCGGCCTATGAGAATCCTAGTATTTACAATATCCATCCTATTTACTACCGTCCTGTCCGCCCAAACCAATACCGAAGTCTATCTATTGGATGTCAAGACCGTTGACGGGCAGACCGAACTGGTCAATCCAAGGAATATTTCGAACAACGAGGGTTACGACAACCAACCCTCCTTCTACGATGGAAACACCATTTTGTTTTCCTCCACCAGAAACGGGCAGACCGATATTGCGCGTTACGATATCGAGACCGATTCCGTATCCTATATTACCGATACCCCACAGGGCAGCGAATATTCCCCCCTGAAAATTCCAGGGAAAAATTCGATTTCCGCAATTCGGTTGGATACTACGGGACTGCAACGACTTTACCAGTACAGCGTCTGGGACGGCAGTTCGACGGAGCTTTTGAGCGACCTCAAAGTCGGATATCATGTCTGGTACGACAAGAATACCGTGATTTCATCCGTTTTGGTGAAGGACCGGATGGACCTAGTAATTTCCAATCTGAAGGACAGTACCGACCGCAGCGTACAGCAAAATGTAGGAAGATCGCTACACCGTATTCCCAATTCAAATCGGATCAGTTTTATCAGCAAGGAGAACGAACCTTGGGAAGTACGCTCACTGAACCCGATCACGGGGGAAGTCGAAAAAATAACCGACATGTACGACAACACGGACGACATGTGCTGGTTGTCCGATGGCACCATCATTGCGGCAGATGATAGGGTATTGATGGAAATACGACCAGAAACCCAAAAGGAATGGGAACGTTTTCTGAGGTTAGAAAAAAAGGAAATCAGTAATATCAGCCGAATTGCGATGAGTCCCAATGGCAAGTATATGGCCATGGTCTTTGAGCAATCGCCGGAGTCGATAGTCCAGACCCAGCTGGACGCTTACAATAGCAGGGATATCGACGCCTTCATGAACACTTATTCCGACAATGTCAAGGTTTTCAATTATCCCGATGAACTTAGGTACGAAGGCAAGGATACCATGCGCGAACGCTATTCCAATTTTTTCAAGAATGCGCCCGATCTGCATTGTGAAATTAAGAACCGTATTGTCATCGGCAATAAAGTCATCGATGAGGAAGAAGTTATTGCAAACGGTAATACAATAAACGCAGTAGCGATTTACGAGGTGGAAAACGGTAAAATTGCCAAGGTTAGGTTTGTAAGATAATTTGTTGAAATCCCGCCCCTACATTCTTCCGGTCATCATTCTGGCCCAGTTCGCCTGTACGTCGGTATGGTTCGCGGGCAATTCGGTGGTCGATGAACTTACTCTTCGAACCGGTTTCGGGACCGAGCTCATCGGCTACATTCTCTCCTCTGTGCAGTTCGGCTTTATCACGGGCACCCTGACTTTCGCCCTACTGATGGTTGCCGACCGTTTTTCGCCCTCCCGGGTATTTTTAATCTGCTCGTTTTTGGCGGCACTCTGTAATTTGGTATTGTTGGATGCGTCCCTTTCAAAAACTTCGTTGTTGCTGGCCCGATTTGGAACGGGCTTTTTTTTAGCAGGCATTTATCCCGTCGGGATGAAGATTGCGGCGGACTATTACGAAAAAGGACTCGGTAAGGCCTTGGGATTTTTGGTCGGGGCCTTGGTCTTCGGCAAGGCTTTTCCTTACCTCATCAAAAGTTTTGACTTTGGGAGGGATTTGGACATGGTCGTGAAGATCACCTCCACCCTGTGCACAGCTGGCGGTCTATTATTGTGGTCATTGGTACCGGATGGACCTTTTATAAAACCGAGCAAGCGTTTGAAATTAAGGGCGGGTCCCGCTCTGTTCCGTATCGACGGCTTTCGAAAAGCGGCCTTCGGCTATTTTGGACATATGTGGGAACTGGATGCCTTTTGGGCATTTATTCCCTTTGCCCTTCAAAGTTTCAATGCCTTAGAAGAAAATGAAGTGCGTGTTTCGTTATGGTCTTCGGTCATCATTGCCCTCGGGGGATTATCCTGTATTTTGGGAGGGTACCTATCAGAGCGCCATGGCAGTAAAAAGGTGGCCATGGTAGCTTTGCTACTTTCAGGACTGGTCTGTCTTATCTCCCCCCTATTATTTCAGCTAACGCCTCTATTTTTCTTAACCGCCTTTTGCCTCTGGGGGATGGCGGTGACGGCGGATTCCCCTCAATTTTCGAGTCTTGTGGCTGCGGCTGTTCCCCCGGAATTGAAGGGTACCGCTTTGACCTTGGTCAATTGTATCGGCTTTGCCATCAGCATCCTAAGTATCGAATTGCTGTCCTCTCTTTCCAACAAGATATCCCCGTCTTATTTATTCTTAGTATTGGCGTTCGGTCCCCTGCTCGGATTATTGGGACTTTTACGCAAGCCGACCTGATAAAATTTTAATATCTTACATCCTTCGTTGAATCAGTTCGAAGAACGGCCGGTCCGAGTTGATCATATCCTGACATTTCAAACTAATTCTGACACTATTCTTGAACAAATTGGTATCCCAAAAATCCTATGAAAATGAAAAAATTGCTTGCTTTGGCGCTTTTTGCCGTCACCACTATTTCTTTTGCCCAAACCGACCAGCGCATTTATGACATCATCGATGCCGTTTCCGCCGAGCGGATTGAGGCCGATATCACGAAACTGGCCAATTTCGGTACCCGCCATACCCTGAGCGATACCGTTTCCGATACCCGTGGCATCGGGGCGGCACGGCGCTGGATTAAATCCGAATTCGAAAAGACCTCGGAGGCTTGCGGCGGTTGCCTCGAAGTTTCCTATCAAAAGAACCTAATCAAAAAAGGGGATAATGACCGGATAACCCGAGACGTCCAGATTGTCAACGTGTTAGCCATCAAACGCGGTACCAAATATCCGAACCGGTATATCATGATGAGCGGGGACATCGATAGCCGCGTGAGCGACCCCAACAATTTTACCTCCGATTCTCCCGGCGCCAACGATAATGCCAGTGGCATGGCCGGGACTTTAGAAGCCGCCCGTGTACTG
>JBAUIP010000001.1:0-6132 GCA_049683055.1 Pricia sp. | reverse complement strand
ATCAAGGTCAATATTCAGATAATTCGCGTTTTTACTAGAATGCGAGAGGTGATTACCGACTCGATGGAGCTCAAGCTGGAAATCGATGAAATCAAAAAGAAACTTTCCGAACAAGGCAAGAACATCGGCGTCGTATTCGATTATCTCGACGCCCTGATTGCTAAAAAGGGCGACACTGCATCCAGAAGGCGAATAGGTTACAAGTCTGAATAGTCCTTTTCTGACCGAACTTCTCGAAGGTGTTGCAAAGAAAATTCTTCTATAATCCTTATTTTTACGACTATGGCAACTACATCAACTATCACCCTTCACCAAGAATTACTTCCCCTTTTAAAATCCCATTTCGGCTACGATTCCTTCCGGGCGAACCAGTTGGAAGTTATATCGGACGTGCTTTCCCAAAAGGATGTCATGGCCATCATGCCCACGGGTGGGGGAAAATCCCTTTGCTTTCAATTGCCGGCTTTGGCAAAAGACGGAACCGCGGTGGTCATTTCTCCGCTTATCGCTCTCATGAAAGATCAGGTCGATGCCCTACGCGCCAACGGGGTGGCCGCTGCCTACTACAATAGCTCCCAACCCTATGAAGTACAGCAGAAAACCTTGCGTTCACTACGGGAAGGTGAAATCAAACTCTTCTATGTCGCTCCGGAAAGCCTCCATCAGTTCGAATCCGTTTTTCAGGATATTCCGGTCAGCCTCTTCGCCATCGACGAGGCACATTGTATTTCCTCATGGGGATATGATTTTCGCCCGGCCTACACTCAATTGGGCAGTTTGAAACAACGCTACCCGGAGGTGCCGATTATGGCGCTTACCGCAACGGCGGACAAGACCACTCAGGATGATATTATCGAACAGCTCAACATTTCGGATGCGAACCGGCACTTGGCATCTTTCGACCGTCCCAATCTTTTTCTGGAGGTGCGGCCCGCCCAAAACCGGATCAAAAAAATCATTGATTTCTTGACCGGGCGTCCTGATGAAAGCGGAATCATCTACTGCCTTAGCCGGAAGAACACTGAAAAAATTGCCGAGCGGCTGCGGGATGCCGGTTTTCAGGCTCAAGCCTACCATGCTGGAATGTCATCCGAAGAGCGTACTGCCGTGCAGGAGGAGTTTATTACAGACCGCGTTCCCATTGTAGTCGCGACCATCGCCTTCGGAATGGGAATCGACAAAAGCAATGTGCGCTTTGTGATACACCACAATCTTCCGAAGAATGTCGAAGGCTATTATCAAGAAATCGGTCGTAGCGGCCGTGACGGTCTTCCCGCCCACGCCCTATTATTCTATAGCTACGCCGATGTTACCCAATTACGCCGTTTTATCGAAAACAGCGAAAATGCCGAAGTCGAATACGCTAAGCTCGAAAGGATGCAACAGTTTGCCGAAGCCCTGAGCTGCCGTCGCATCGCCCTGCTCAATTATTTTGGGGAGCCGGTCTACGAGAATTGCGGTAATTGTGATATGTGCCGACAACCACCCAAGTATTTCGATGGTACGGTGCTGACCCAAAAAATCTGTTCCGCCGTGGCGCGTCTCAAGGAAAAGGAAGGTATGAAAATGGTGGTCGATGTACTACGCGGTGCCCGTAACGCGCAAGTTTACGACAAGGGCTATCAACATATAAAAACCTACGGGGCGGTCAACGAAATATCTTGGCTCGATTTGCAGCAGTATGTCATTCAGTTGCTCAATCAGGGGATATTGGAAATCAATTTTCGGGAAGGTTCCCGAATCGCCCTCACCCCATCCGCGAAACAAGTGCTATTCGAAGGAGAACAGGTGCAACTGGCCGTTCTGGAAAAGGAAAAATTCAAGTCTAAAAAGGAACGTAGTACAGCATCCGGAGCCAAGGCGAAACCATCCGGTTTATTTGAAAAACTACGTTTGTTGCGAAAGCAAATCGCCACAGAGGCCAATGTACCGGCCTACGTGGTTTTCAGCGATGCCAGTTTGAAGGATATGGAGGAAAAACTACCTCAGGATGAAGCCGGTTTTCTGGAAATCTCTGGGGTAGGGCAGGCCAAACTGGAGAAATATGCTACCATTTTTCTCAAGGAAATCAATCGGCATAAAAAAAGCTTGGAATTCAGTAAGTTGCCGACTCATGAACTATCGCTTAAGTTATTGGAAGAGGGTCTATCCATTAAAGAAATCGGCATAAAGAGAGGAATTACGGAAAGCACCGTCCACGGCCATTTGTTGAAAATTGCCGAAGAAGGAAAGCCCATTGACATGAATCAGTTCATCTCGGGTCAAGAACTCGAAAGCCTTAAAAATGCAAAATCCGAACTGGAAGACCCTGAAGGACTACGGCCCTACTTCGATTATTTCGAAGAGGAATTGCCCTACTGGAAAATCAAAATGGGCTTATTTTTATTGAAGAAATGAGGTCAATTTCTGCCCGTCGACTCCACCATTCTTTTAGCTGTTGAAAGAACGGAACTCAATCCGTGCAAGGCAAAAAATTATATTGTCACCTAATTTCTCCGATCAATCACATTCACCGGTTTCCGCCCCAACTTCGACATTCGTAGTTTTTGAATTTCCCGTCCGTCACATATTTCAATACTTGGCGAAACCCTGAGTTTGGACCGAAAATGGTCTTTGATTTCCTGGGTCAATCTATGCGATGGCGATACCGTGGAGATTTTGATTAAAATTTCATCAGTGCCGATTTCGTTGTGGTAGATTTCAATAACGTAGTTTTCCACCTCGCTGAAATCGGTCAACAAATTGTCCATCGCCGGTGGATAAAGTGTCGTGCCCTTGTATTTGATCATCTGTTTTTTACGTCCGACAACGGGTCCCAGTCGCCAAGTGTTTCTCCCGCAATTACAGGGTTCAGAATGTGCCACGAGCATATCGCCCGTTTTAAAGCGCAATAGCGGCATGGCCTCGACCCCCAAAGTGGTGATGGTCAGTTCACCTTCCTCGCCCGGTGCTACGGGCCGGTCGTTTTTGTCAAGAATTTCCACAATAATAAGCTCCGGATGCTGATGTCCACCCTGTTGCTCGGAGCATTCGGTAAATGCGGTGCTCATTTCAGTAGAGGCGTAAGTGGAATACATCTCGATATCCCAAGCAGCTTGTATCTTCTTCGCTAATATGTTTAGGGAGAAATCTTGCTCACGTAATGATTCCCCAATACAAATAGCGCCTTTTACCCCAGAGGAATTCACGTCGATATCGTGCTGCTCGGCATATTCGATCAGTTTCAATAAAAAAGAAGGAACCACGATGAGATAGGAGGGCTCAAATTTCTGAATGGTGTCCCATTGTAGTTCTGGGATGCCCGCTCCGACCCGGATGATGCCTGCACCTAATTTTCGGGCGCCCAAGAAATAGGCCAGGCCCGCTATGAAGCGACGATCGATGGTAGTGGTCAGTTGCAGGATATCATTTTCGGTAACCCCGGCGCAGGCGAACGAAATGGCTTCATTATAGGCGAGACGGTCCAAATCGGCATCGGTTAGGCCAATGGTTACGGGTTCTCCCAGCGTTCCCGAAGTAGTGACAAAATCGACGATTTGGCTCTTGGGAACACATAGAAAATCCTCGTTGTGCCGTTGTAGGTCTTCTTTGGTGGTGGTAGGGATGCGAGTCAAGTCTTCCAAAGTCCGCATCGCATCGGTATCGATTTTATATTTCCTGAACATTTGCCGGTAAAAGGGAGATTTCAAGTTGAGATACTCGAAAAGCTCCCTCAGTTTCTCTTCCTGAAAGCTCCTGATTTCTGAAGAGGATGCTTTTTCGATTTCTGGAATCATTCGAAAATAGAGTTCAATTATAAATGGAAAGGATAGTTATCTTAAAAACCATCGACTTACTTTATCATTTTAGTTTGCGAATATAGCGTTCTATCTCCTCCCTATCGGAGGTGGTCGTGATTTCTTTAGTTTCCGCCTCCAAAAAATGCTCGAGTGCCAACCGGTCATACCCCTTTTTAGAGTAATATTCTCCGACTAAATAATGGGCTTCCCAGAAATCGGGATTCAGTAAGATGAACTCTTCCAGAAGTTTCCGTTCCATCCGGCCATCGGATGCAATGGCGTTCGTAATTTGGTCCCGGAGCATCCGATAGCGTTGGTAGTGCCGATAGGCCAAGGTATTTAAAAAAGGGTCCTCGGAAATGTTCGATTCCGGATTGGAAACCGTATTCGATATAGGAAGGTCTTTGTAAAAGTGCGATTCCGAATTGTCAACCGTGGTCTCTATATTACGGTCGTCCTGTTCCGGACCTATTAACGTACTAGGTACGAAATCCTCGACTTTGTTGAAGACCTCTTTCAAATCATAGGCCACAAATTCCCCCAGTTGATAGGGATTGCTAGATATCCAAACTTTCAGGTCCTCGGGTTGGAAGACGATGCCATGGTGGGCCAACAGTTGGTTCAGGGCCTTTTCGTTGCCATAGCCGATGCTCTTTTCGTCTAGTCCTCTTTTATCCCTTAGGATGTCCACGGCAATTTTGGGGGTTACTTTCGGTTGTTCTTCCAACAATTCTACCATCCGTTCAAAACGGTATTGGGAATGACTCTCCAAAATATGTTCTTGATTCTTGGAATCATTGGCGTAGGCCGCGCTTTGAAAATGGTTGGAACAAATTAGTTGATTGGAGTTCTCGACTTCGTGGACCCCAAAGTTGTTAGGCGAGACTTCAAGGATAGCCGCACGGCGGTCTTTCGCACTTCCCACGAAGATGGATTCCGAAACGAAAACTTCCCTCGCTTTTGCAATGGTAACGGCTTCGTCAATGGTGGATGCATACTGCAAAATCTCCCGGGTCACCAACGAAATGGGAGTCTTAGCGACCAAGGGAAAATCAGATTTCCCGGCGTTGATGGTCACGGTAAGTCCCTGATCGTTCATCCCCGAAAGCACCCCGATAAATCCGCCCCAGGTAACGGACATGAATTTATGGCCCTCATCAGGTTCGACGAAAGCAATAATCTTGTTTTCGGCGAACTCGTCCCCGACATAAAAATCGAAGTTGCGGCCGATAATCATTTTACCATTCTCGGTCTGGTCGCCCCAAGCCGCAAAACTTGAACAGCCAACGAGCGCAAGATCTTGCAGGGCGTGGCCGATGTCGTGTGCGCCATGGAAGTACATGACCCTCTGGTAGGGCTCGGCAATATAGTTGAAGTCATCCGAGGCGAATTGCGACATCCCATAGATTTCAGCTTTATACTGTTCGTCGATATGCCGGTACATTTTACGGTTGAACCACGCCAAAAACTTCCGTAGTAGTTTTTGCTTCCCCTTAGACGGCACGAGGGAATCGATTTTATCAACAAAGATTTTCTCTTGACGGTTGAAGAGTTCCCGGGTAAGGCTTCCTGTTTTGAGACCTAGTTCGTAAGGATTTCCATCAACGTATAGCTCCCACTGGCCTTGACGGTTTTTGGTGAGGAAGTTATCCTCTAAAACAAAAGTGGAATCGTTCAGTTGGGTACGCTCAGGGATTTCAGATTCGTATTGGCCCACGTTCGGGACATCTCGTAGCGATTGTTTTACTCCACAGGATATCAGTTGTAAAGACAATAGACCGAGAAAGCTAGCTAGTTTTATAGACCGTTTCATAAGGGATAATACATCTTGGGAAATGGATTTGATTCCTTTGCCTACCTTTCCGTATATAAGATTTGTTCGATCTGGGTTTTGTTATCGGGAAGATAATTTTTGGCGACATCCCAAATAATATCATAGTCAACACCAAAATATTCATGAGAAACTTTGTTTCTAAGCAGATACATTTCGGCCCTCGGTACCTCAGGATATCTTTCCTTCAAAGAAACAGGAAGGTTTTTGGTCGCTTCTCCGATTACTTCGAAGTTTCGAATTACCGCGTCAACGGTCTTATTATCATTTTTGAACGTTTCAAGCGAAAGATTGGATGTGTATTCCTCAATTCTGTCCATGCCGGTACGGATGTCTTCTAGATACATGATGAAGGACCTATTCTCTTTTTTCACCCTTAGATGTAATTGACCTGTTTTAAAATATCGCTCTTCATCTGTTCCTTAAGGGCATTTTTTGTTACTAGGTCGACTTTCTTTTGAAAGACTTTTTCTAGATAAATTTCTAAAGAGAAGAATTTCCATCCGATGGGTTTTTCCAATT